>JBCBDZ010000022.1:0-29293 GCA_038529225.1 Pseudomonadota bacterium
CGACGCGCTGAGCCGCGCAAGATGACACCGCTTGCTTTCGTCCTGTCGCTGCCCGTGCGCGCCTATCGTCTGGTCTTTTCACCATGGGTCGGTTTCAATTGCCGCTATCAACCCACCTGCAGCGCCTACGCGATGGACGCTTTGAAAAAACACGGCGGGATCAAGGGCACGTGGCTGACGATCCGGCGGATCGGGCGGTGCCACCCGTGGGGGGGGACAGGGTATGACCCGGTCCCCGAACGGGACGATCCGTGATTACTGTTTTTCAAAGGTGATGATCACATCGCCAATGTCGATACCTGCGCGTTTCATGTAGGCGCGGTTCAACAGGCGGTTTTCACTTAGCAGCCACATCCAATCATCGAAAGTCACCCGCAACGTGCCGTCGGGCACGGGCAAGTCAATCTGGTATTGCCAATTGAACGTGTCCCCGCGCTCTTCACCCGTCGCCTCACCGATCACACCGGGGGCCGTGCCGCGCCACGTGTCCTCACCTGTTTTGACGAGGGTCCAGATGCGCTGTTCGGTGCTGCCATCCTCATAGATGAAATCCTCAACCAGCGTCAGCGTCTGACCATCCCACGTGCCGTTGATTTCCACGTCAAAGCGGCGGCGCACTGTGCCGAACACGTCCTGAAACTGGCCATACGCCAGCACTTGCCCTTCAAAGAACTCTTCGAGGTTCAACTTGCGCTCAGACAGCTTTGCATTATCAAGCGCTGGTTTGCCGGTACACGCAGCCAAGATACCGATGGCCAGCACAAGAAAGACACGCAACATCCAAAAATCCCTTCAGTAGTGTCAGGGATACGGGGTCCTGCCCCTTTTGGTTCACCAATCCCGTGGTATAGAGCGGACATGCCCAGCAACAGGTGCCCCGATGTTAGATGACAGCAACGATATCCATCCGCTTTTTGCAGGCGCGCCCGGCACCACAGAATTCAAGAAGCTGCGCAAGCGCATTGTGCGCAACACGCGCGAGGCGATTGAACAATACGGGATGGTCGATGCAAACGCACCGCGCCAAAAATGGCTGGTTTGCTTGTCCGGTGGCAAAGACAGCTACACGCTGTTGGCCGTGCTTTATGAGCTGCAATGGCGGGGGCTTTTGCCGGTCGACATTCTGGCCTGCAATCTGGATCAGGGGCAGCCGGGGTTTCCTGCCACCGTCCTGCCCGAGTTTCTTGCGCGTATGGGGGTTCCCCATCGGATCGAATATCAGGACACGTATTCCATCGTGATCGACAAAGTGCCCGAGGGGCGCACGTTTTGCGCGCTCTGTTCGCGCTTGCGGCGCGGCAACCTCTATCGGATCGCGCGCGAAGAAGGGTGTTCGGCGGTTGTACTTGGCCATCACCGCGATGACATTCTCGAGACGTTTTTCATGAACCTCTTTCACGGTGGACGGCTGGCCACGATGCCGCCCAAACTGGTGAACGAAGAGGGCGATTTGTTCCTTTATCGGCCACTGGCGCACGTGGCCGAGGCCGATTGTGACAAGTTCGCGCGCGCGATGAACTATCCGATCATTCCATGCGATCTGTGTGGCAGTCAGGACGGTTTGCAGCGTCAACAGGTCAAACAGATCCTCGATGGTTGGGAGGCCAACAGCCCGGGTCGGCGTCAGGTTATGTTCCGCGCGCTGATGAATGCGCGCCCTTCGCATCTGCTTGATCCAAAGCTCTTTGATTTTCAGAACCTCGCACTGCATTCAGGGCCAATTGACGAAAATTCGAAGGACATTCCGACCTTGCGTTAAAGACCGGCTTACGAAGGCGGCGTAGCAAAGAGCCGCGTCAAGCGTTGGCGCGTTGCACGCAAGAGGACTGAAAATGCGCCTTCGCCCGCCCACTACTTTGGCTGAATTTCGCGATCGACTCGTGGTGGCGCTGTCGGGACCGCAAATGCTGGCATTTGTTCCCGCGCTGTGCCTGGCGGGATACTGGCTGGGGGGTGAGGTGACCTTGGTCGCCGTTGCCTTGCTGATCCCGATGCTCTGGATGTTTTTGGGTGGTTTGGACAACCTGGTCAAACGCCGTGTTGCGCGCATGCCTGTATCCGGGTTGGTCGATCCTGATGCTTTTGAGGACCGCGTGCAGGCGGTGTGGACGGATGTGGCTGGCACCGAAAATCACAGTGCCGTGCTTGTGCTCGAGTTGGATGATTTTTCGGAATTGAAGGGGCGTTTCGAACCCGGTGCCGTTGATCGCGTGCTCAAGGCAGTCGGGCAACGGCTCCACGCCGCGTCACGCGATACGGATGTGATCAGCAAGACCGGCGACAGCCGGTTCGCGATCTGCCTTGCCCCGGTCAAACATCTGGATCTGGAAAGCTGCATTCAGATGAGCGGACGCATTCAGCAGGCGGTTGAAGAACCAATCGCAATTGACGGATCAACTGTTTACGTCACCGCAAGCGTCGGGTTTTGCCTGCAGGCGCGGGCGCCTGCCACCGACGGCCGGGATTGGGTCAATGCCGCCCTCGCCGCCCTGAACGAAGCGCAAAGGCGCGGACCGACATCTGTGCGCGCGTATTCGGCAGAACTGCAGTCGCGACTGAAAAGCCGGGCAAACCTGCGTGAAGACGTAGCAATGGCGCTCGAACAGGGGCATATTCAACCCTGGTTCCAACCCCAGATTTCCACGGATACCGGCAAGGTGACCGGGTTCGAGGCGCTGGCCCGCTGGATCCATCCGGTGCGTGGCGCAATTTCTCCGGTCGAATTCCTGCCCGCAATAGAAGAGGCCGCCCTGCTTGAACGGCTTGCCGAGGTGATCATGTACCACACCTTTACCGCGCTGAAGGCGTGGGATGCTGCAGGGGTGAATGTGCCTCAGGTCGGGGTGAATTTCAGCGGATCAGAGCTCAACAACCCACGTCTTGTCGAAAAAATCTGTTGGGAACTGGACCGTTTTGACCTCGCACCTGAACGGCTTGCCGTTGAAATCCTCGAGACCGTGGTGACCGATGCGCTGGACGACACGATCACGATGAACATCAATGCGCTGCATGAATTGGGCTGCCATATCGACCTGGACGACTTTGGCACCGGGCACGCCTCACTCTCTGCCATCCGGCGTTTTGGCGTTGGGCGGATCAAGATTGATCGCTCCTTTGTGATGAAGGCAGATCGTGACCCGGAACAACAACGCATGATCAGTGCGGTTTTGACCATGGCCGAACGGCTCGGCATAGAAACCCTCGCCGAAGGGGTCGAAACCGTTGGCGAACATGCGCTGCTGGCGCAACTGGGCTGTGATTACGTGCAAGGCTTCGGAATTGCCCGTCCGATGCCATTCGAAAAGACTCTGGACTGGATCCGCGCTCACGACGCCAAGGTACAGGATGCACCCGTCATCCCACTGCGCCGTTCCAACTGATCCTCGTTGATCCGCCGCGTGCCGGGATGAACCCACTTCGGCACCGCATACCCTGCGATACGTTTCGTCGACCATAACACATCAGGGGTTCGCACAGTCCGGGAGCACGCCTTGTGCGCCCTGCCCCAAGCACAAAACAGGCCGAATCCGCTTGACCTTTGTGCCCGCACTCTGTTGAACCCGACCAACGTTTCAGACAGCAGGTGGCAGTCCCCGATGGACGATCAGAACAAGAACCTCATTCTTGCAACAGCGCTCAGTTTCCTCGTGATTCTGGTCTGGTTTGTCCTGTTCCCTCCACCCGAACCCGAGATTCCGCTGGACGCCACGCCGCCTGCCGCTTCGACGGCTGACAGCGATGATGGGATTGTCCCCGCCGCACCGCCGGTTGCGGGCGAAGCCGCGCCAGCAGCACAAACCGCTGCCGCAGACCCAACCGCGGACGCGCCGCGCGTCTCAATCGACACTGCCCGCCTGAGCGGATCGATCTCTCTTGCCGGCGGGCGTCTGGATGATTTGCGCCTCAAGGACTACCGCGAAACGCTTGAACCAGACGCCGACATCGTCACGATGCTGTCCCCAGTCGGAACAGCAGGTGCCTATTACGCACTTCACGGCTGGGCCCCTGGCAGCGGATTGGAAGCGGACAACGTGCCGGATCCGAACACCGTCTGGGACGTTGTCGAAGGCGACACGCTGACCCCGACAACACCAATCGCGCTTGAATGGGACAACGGGGTCGGGCAAGTGTTCCGCCGCGATGTCAGCGTCGACGAAGACTATATGTTCACAGTCACCCAATCGGTGACGAACACATCCGACACAGCCGTGCGTGCCGCCCCTTATGGGATGATCACGCGGCATGGCATCCCAACTGACATGCGCAATTTCTTCATTTTGCACGAAGGTGCAGTGGCCATGGCAAATGGCGAACTGGCCGAAACCAACTGGGATGACATTCCTGACGCAGATGTCGATCCCAATTGGGGCCGCCCGGCCATCGTGACACCGGACGTGGCCGAAGGCTGGATCGGGTTCACCGACCACTTCTGGCAATCCATCCTGATCCCAACCGGCGTGCCCAGCTTTGAGCAGGCCCTCACCTATGCGCCGCGCACCGACGTGTTCCGCGCCGTCACACGCCTGCCGACCCAAGATATCGCCCCGGGCGCCACCGTCAGCGTCACCACGCAACTGTTTGCCGGGGCCAAGGAGTGGGAAGCCATTCGCGAATACCAGAACAGCGGCGTCGAAGGGTTCATCGACAGCATCGACTGGGGCTGGTTCTTTTTCCTGACCAAGCCGATCTTCTGGCTGTTGCACGAAATGAACCTGATCATCGGGAACATGGGCTGGGCCATCATCGGGCTCACCCTCGTGATCAAGGCGATCCTGTTCCCGCTGGCCTACAAATCCTACGTTTCCATGGCCAAGATGAAGGAATTGCAGCCCCAGATGGAGGCGCTGAAGGAAAGCGCGGGCGACGACAAGCAAAAGCTGCAACAAGGCATGATGGAGCTTTACAAAAAGGAAAAGGTGAACCCGGCGGCGGGCTGCTTGCCGATCCTGCTTCAGATCCCGATCTTCTTTTCGCTCTACAAGGTGATCTTCGTCACGATCGAATTGCGCCACGCGCCGTTCTTTGGCCCGTTTCAGGACCTCAGCGCCCCTGATCCGACCTCGATCCTGAACCTGTTCGGGCTATTGCCGCTGGAGGCTCCTGATCCCACGTCGATCATGGCGCTGATCTTTATCGGCATCCTGCCCATCCTTCTGGGCATCTCGATGTGGCTGCAACAGAAACTGAACCCGGCCCCCACAGATCCGACCCAACAGATGATCTTTGCGTGGATGCCATGGGTGTTCATGTTCATGCTTGGCGGGTTCGCCAGTGGCCTCGTCGTCTACTGGATTGCCAACAACACGATCACGTTTACGCAACAATACCTGATCATGCGCTCTCAGGGATACAAACCCGACCTGATGGGCAATATCAAAGGCAGCTTCAAAAAGACGGCCAAGACGAACGCTGCCAATTCCACCAAGGCACCCAGCAAGAAGGGCGGCAAGTGAGCATGCAGGTCGCCTCTGTGTGGCGGCACCCGATCAAGAGCCACGGGCGCGAACAATTGACGACCGTCACCCTGACGGCCGGAGAGGCAATGCCCTTTGACCGGCTCTGGGCCGTTGCACATGATGCATCCAAGGCTCGGGACGGTCAGTGGGCCAGTTGCCAGAACTTCAGCCGCGTGTCCAAGGCGCCTGAACTGATGGCCGTCACGGCACAGTTCGACGAAACGACGGGGACCATCACGCTGTCCCATCCGGACCGGCCCGACCTAACAGTCAACCCGGATGCAGACCCGGATGCGCTGATCGCCTGGACAGCGCCCCTCGTACCGCAAAACCGGGCCCTGCCCAGCCATGTGATGCGCCTAGATGGGCGCGGCTATACGGACAGCGATTTTGCCTCTGTTACCTTGTGTAACTTGGCCTCGCATCGCGCGGTCGAGGCGCGCCTTGATACGCCGCTGTCGATCCATCGCTGGCGTGGGAACATCTGGTTTGACAGTGATGCGCCATGGATCGAATTTGACTGGATTGGCCGCGATATCCGCATCGGTGATGCCATACTGCGCCCACGGGAACGCACTGATCGCTGTCTTGCCACCACGGCGAACCCCGAAACAGGCCGTCGGGATGCCGACACCCTCAAGGCACTTGAGGCCTTCGGCCATCAGGACTTTTCCGTGCGTGCCGAAGTCATCAAGGGCGGTGCCGTCAAACCCGGCGACAAGGTCGAACCGCTGTGAGCCAACTGCCCTTCCCCATCGCCGAGGCGCCTGATCCGCAGACCGAAGAACGTGGGCGCTTGCTGTTTGCGGGCGAAACCGAGTTTGTAAAAGGCGTCGTCGCCATGTCCGGCTTGCCCCCGGCGGACCGGCTTGAGGTCTGCTTTGCGGGCCGTTCAAACGTTGGAAAGTCCACCCTGATCAACGCGCTGACCGGGCGCAAGGGACTGGCACGTGCTTCAAACACCCCCGGACGCACGCAAGAGATCAACTACTTCACCGCGCAAGACAGCCACTATCTGGTCGACCTGCCCGGTTATGGCTATGCCAATGCGCCGCTGCCGGTGGTCGAAAAATGGCAAAAGCTGCTGAAACAATACCTGTCCGGCCGCCAGACGCTGCGCCGCGCTTTCGTGCTGATCGATGCGCGCCACGGCGTGAAAAAGGTGGATGAGGAAATCCTGTCATTGCTCGACAGTTCCGCCGTGACCTTCCAATGCGTGCTGACAAAGGCGGACAAAGTCAAAGCCGCCGATCGCGAACGCGTGCTGGACCAGACCCGGGCTGCCCTGACCAAACACCCCGCTGCCTTTCCAGAGATTGTGCTGACCTCAAGTGAAAAGGGCGACGGCATCCCAACCTTGCGCGCCATTATCGCCACGCTTGTGTGATGCCAACCGCGAGCGGGTGCGAAACATCTTGGCCCGCGCGCGACGCTCGGGCAAGACAGGGCCCAACCCGCAACCAGTGACAAACAGATGAAACCCCAAGACATGAACAGAGACTGGATCGCCACCGCCCGCACGCTCAGCCAGGCCCTGCCTTATTTGCAGCGCTATGCCGGTGCGACCGTTGTGATCAAGCTGGGCGGTCACGCCATGGGCAGTGACGAAGCGATGGAAAGCTTTGCAAGCGACGTGGTGCTCATGCGTCAGGTGGGCGTGAACCCTGTTGTGGTGCATGGCGGCGGGCCGATGATCAACGACATGCTCACCCGCCTCGACATCCAATCGGAGTTTGTGAATGGCAAGCGTGTCACAGATGCCGCCACCATGAACGTGGTCGAAATGGTACTGTCGGGCGTTGTAAACAAGCGCATCGTCCAGGCCATCAACCGCGCCGGTGGACGCGCTGTTGGTCTGTCGGGCAAGGACGCCAACCTGATGATCTGCGACCAGACTGACCCGCAACTGGGTCTGGTCGGCACGCCGTCACAGATGGATCCTGCCATTCTGAACACCCTGTTTGAAAAGGCGATGATCCCCGTCATCGCCCCTTTAGGGACTGGTCGCAATGGCGAGACGTTCAACATCAACGGCGACACGGCGGCAGGCGCCATCGCCGGTGCGCTGAAGGCCGATCGCCTGCTTTTGCTGACGGATGTCTCGGGCGTCAAGAACGCGGACGGAGAGGTGGTGACCGACCTCACGGCCGATCAGATCCGCGTGCTGACCCAGGAGGGCGTGATCGCGGGTGGGATGATCCCCAAGACAGAAACAGCGCTCGATGCCATCGCAAGCGGTGTGCGCGCGGTCGTCATTCTGGACGGGCGTGCGCCAAATGCCTGTTTGCTCGAACTTTTTACCAATCACGGGGCCGGGTCCATCATCCGCCCGCGGTGACGCAAACGTGTCTTTTGACCACATTGCACTGGTCGGTCTGCGCGATACATTCGTGTCATGGAACACGAAGCAACCATTCGTCTGGTGATCTTCCTCGGCCTGTTTGCCGTTCTGGCAGCCGCCGAAACGCTTGCCCCACGCCGCGTGCGCAGTCAGAAGCGCAGCCAGCGCTGGGTGACAAACTGGGGCATCACGATCGCCAACACCGTTTTGCTGCGGTTGATGGCCATCGCGATGCCCTTGCTCGCGGTTGGCGCGGCCATGGACGCGCAGGCGCAGGGATGGGGCCTCTTCAACGCACTGGCGCTGCCCGGCTGGATCGAGGTGATTGCCGCCATCCTGATCCTCGATTTCGTGATCTGGGCGCAGCACCTGATTACGCACAAGGTCCCTCTGCTGTGGCGTTTGCACCGGGTCCATCACGCCGACGTGGACATGGATGTGACAACCGCAATCCGGTTCCACCCGGTCGAAATCGCGCTGTCCATGATCCTCAAGATCGGCGTTGTTTACCTGCTGGGGCCTGCCGCGCTAGCGGTGATCCTGTTTGAAATCATGCTGAACGGCACGGCCATGTTCAACCACGCCAACATTCGCTTGCCGCTCTGGCTTGATGCAATCCTGCGTCGCGTGCTGGTGACCCCTGACATGCACCGGGTACACCATTCGGTGCACCGGGATGAACATGACAGCAATTACGGGTTCGCGCTTTCGATCTGGGATCAGATCTTTGGCACGTATATCGCCCAACCGCGTGCAGGCCACGACGACATGGAAGTCGGGCTGGAATGGCAAGACGACCGCCCCGCCCGGCTGGGTTGGTCACTTGGCTTGCCCTTTGCGCGGAAATGACGCTGGAACAGATTGCAAAGGCCGTCGCGCACCACGGGCTGATGGTCATGGGCACCGATGGAAACCGGGTTCTGATTGGAACGGATGTCGCGTGGTGGGATGTGTTTTGCACCAGCCCCGAACACAGTGACGGCACAAAGGACCCCGTGGATCGCTGGTCCAAGCGCATCCTTGGCGCACTGGCAGCGCAGATCGGAGCCAAGGCGCAGTTCCCGTCCGACGGGCCGCCTTATGCGCCCTTCATCGCATGGGCGCTGGCGACGGGACGGTTCTGGCAAAGCCCCACGGGCATGATGATCCATGACAGGGCCGGGTTGATGATCTCCATCCGGGGTGCACTGGAACTGCCCACATCCTTCCCTGAGCAAGCGACGGGTCAAAGCCCGTGCGACACCTGCGCAGACCGGCCCTGCATCTCCGCCTGCCCTGTGGACGCGCTGAGTGGGACGCAGCCCTACGACGTGCCGGCCTGTAAGGCGTATCTCGATACGCCCGGCGGAGACAGTTGCATGAGCATGGGCTGCCAGGTGCGCCGTGCCTGCCCCACCAGCCAGCGCTTTGCCCGCCCCGAGGCACAAAGCGCGTTTCACATGAAAGCCTTTCGCGGATGACCCTGACCTTGATCCTGATGCGCCACGCAAAATCTGCGTGGGACAACCCCGGCCTCGCCGATCACGACCGCCCGTTGAACGACCGCGGCCTGGCTTCTGCACAGGCGATGGGCAACTGGCTGCGCACCCAAGGCCACATGCCGGACAGCGCGATCAGTTCCAGCAGCACACGGACTGGTCAGACGTTCGCAGAACTGAAACTGGATGTACCGGTCAGTTTCACGCGCACGCTCTATCACGCCGGGCCAGAAGTCATGATGGATGTCCTGCGCCACCAAACTGCACAAACCGTACTGATGCTTGGCCACAACCCCGGCATCGCCGATTTCGCGGACCGTCTGGTCAACCAACCGCCCCGCCACCCGCGATTTGCCGACTACCCGACATGCGCCACGGCGGTGATCACATTCGATGCCACGGGCTGGAGCGACATCAGCTGGCGCGAAGGCCAGCCGATTGATTTCGCGATCCCGCGCGAAGTGATGGCGTAGGGTGGGGTTTCACCCCACCGCCCTTAGTGTCCCAGAATCTGGCTCAGGAACAGCTGGGTGCGTGGCGATTTGGGGTTGTTGAAGAACTCTTCGGGCTCGTTCTGCTCAACAATCTGACCTTCATCCATAAAGATCACGCGGTTGGCCACCTGACGGGCAAACCCCATCTCGTGGGTCACACAGAGCATGGTCATGCCTTCTTCGGCCAGTTCGACCATCGTATCCAGCACTTCCTTGATCATCTCAGGGTCGAGCGCCGAGGTCGGTTCGTCAAAGAGCATGATGCGAGGGCGCATGCACAGCGAGCGGGCAATCGCCACACGCTGCTGCTGACCACCGGAAAGCTGGCCGGGATACTTGTCGGCCTGATCAGGGATCTTCACCTTCTCAAGGAAATGCATCGCGATCTCCTCGGCTTCCTTCTTGGGCGTCTTGCGCACCCAGATCGGGGCCAGTGTGCAGTTCTCGAGGATCGACAGGTGCGGGAACAGGTTGAAGTGCTGGAAGCACATGCCAACCTCTGACCGGATTTTGTCAATGTTCTTGAGGTCCGAGGACAGCACAGTGCCATCCACGGTGATCTTGCCCTGCTGGTGTTCCTCCAGCGCGTTGATGCAGCGGATCAGCGTGGATTTGCCCGACCCGGAGGGGCCGGCGATCACGATCCGCTCACCGCGATAGACCGTCAGGTCAATATCACGCAGCACGTGGAAGGTGCCGTACCATTTGTTCATGGACTCGATGGAAACGGCCACTTCGTCGGACACGTTCATTTCAACAGCTTGTTCAGTCATGTTTTTTTCCTTTACCCTAACGCTTCGCTACTTGAAGGCAGCGTTCCTTAGCGGTGATCGGTCGCAAGCTGACGTTCCAGCCACTGCGAATATTGAGAAATGCCGTAACACACGACGAAGAAGAGAAGCGCGGCAAAGCCCAGAAGCTCCCAGTAGACCCCGTTCCACTCGGTCGAGGCGAGGATCGGACCCCGGATCATGCCCAGAAGGTCGAACATCGAGATGACCGAGACCAGCGTTGTGTCCTTGAACAGGCCCACCGCAATGTTCACGATCCCGGGGATCGAAATCTTGAGCGCCTGTGGCAGGATGATCAGCCGCATCGCCTGGGCGTAGTCAAGCCCAAGACTGTCCGCAGCCTCGTATTGACCACGCGGCAGGGCGGCAAGGCCACCCCGGATGACCTCGGCGATGTAAGCCGCCGAGAACATCGTGATCATGATCACAACCCGCAGGAACAGGTCGGTCGTTGTGCCGGGTGGGAAGAAGTAGGCCAGCATGACGCTTGCCACGAACAGCAAGGTGATCAACGGCACGCCGCGAATGAATTCGATAAAGATCACGCAAATCCATTTGATCAACGGCATGTCCGACTGACGACCAAGCGCAAGGGCGATGCCCAACGGCAGCGACAGCGACACGCAGGTCACACCCAGCATGAGGTTCAGCATGAAGCCACCAAGGTCTCGGGATGGCACGGCGGTCATCCACGCAGCTTCGTTCGCGTTGTCCGGAATGATCCAGCCACCGACTGTCCAGACCACAAAGGCGGCAGCAATCCCGCTAAAGAAACCAGCTGCAAAGCTGCCAGCCACAAGACGGCTGTAGGCCACGTATCCAGCGACGACCCCGCCCAAGGCAAGGATCGGAGTCCAGATCGTCCCACCCCAGATCAGGTAGTAGGCTACAAACGGGAACAGTGCAGTGATAATCAGCAGTTTACGCGGCAGCTTGTAAAACAGCACGGGCGCTGCAGCCACAAACATCAAGATGAAGGCAAGGCTTGGACGCCAGTACAGTTCTTCCGGGTACGTGAACCCAAAGAGCAACTGGTTCCATCGTTCCGAAAGAACCGAGAAGCAGCCGCCAGACACGCCCTCAAGCACTTCGCGGCATTCCGCAAGGCTGGATGTCGTCCAGACCCCGTTGAACATCCATGGCAGCGTGTTCGCAAGGATCAGGTAAATGAAGTAGACAGCGGCTACGGTCAGAACTGAGTAGAGCGGGGTCGAGAACAGGTTGTCCTTGGCCCATTTGACCGGCCCGGTCGCCGAAGATGGCGGCGGCGATGGCGGCACCTGCTCGGTGCGCACAAAGGCGGGAGAAGTATAAGCCATGGCTCAGCGCTCCTTCAGCTTAACGGAATTGTTGTACACGTTCATGATGGCTGAAATGCACAATGAGATCGTCAGATAGAACAGCATCAGCAACAGAACGCATTCGATGGCACGGCCCGTCTGGTTCAGGGTGATGCCCCCCAGTGTCGCGGTGATGTCCGCATAGCCGACGGCAATGGCCAATGACGAGTTCTTGGTGATGTTGAGGTATTGCGAGATCAGCGGCGGGATGATCACCCGCAAGGCTTGCGGCAGGACCACAAGGTTCATGATCCGACCCGAGCGCAGCCCAAGCGCGCCAGCAGCCTCCGTCTGGCCCTTGGAGATTGCCTGGATACCGGCCCGGACGTTTTCTGCGATAAACGCGCCGGTGTAGATCGACAGGGCAAACCACAATGCGATCAACGGGCCACCAACCTTGATCCCACCTGCAAAGTTAAAGCCCTTGAGTTCGGGATATTCCAGACCAATGGGCATGCCCATGACGAAGTAAACAAGCAGAGTAGGCACAAAGAAGATGGCAACGCTCGGCCAGCCCATGGGCAGCAAACGGCCCGTGTCGTAAAGCAGCTTGGTTGCATAGCGGCGGTATGCAAAGACGCCCACAATCGACAACAGGAACGTCGCCACCACGACCATCGAACCGGGCCCCCAGATCGGCGCCGGGATGTAAACGCCGCGGTTGGTGAATGCGATGGCGTTCAAGAACATGCTGGCCTCGGGTTCGTCGCCCCGGAAGGCCCTTGGACCGGGCAGCACCGCGATCATGATCGTGAAGATGATGATGATCCAGATCAGAACCGGAATATTGCGGAAGATTTCCACGTAAAAGGACATCAACTTGGACACGAGCCAGTTGTTGGAGAGGCGAAGCACACCGGCAATCACACCGAACACAGTGGCCGTGACACAGGCCAGAAAGGCCACAAGCATCGTGTTCAGGATGCCCACAAGTGCTGCACGCGCATTGGTGGACTGGCTGGTGTATTCAACAAGCGTCTGGTTGATATCGTATCCGGCCGGCGAGCCGAGGAATTGATAGGAAATGTTCAGACCAGCGGCGGCCAGATTGCTGAACAGGTTCGAGCCAAGGAAAGCAAAGGATACGATCAGCGCAAGCAGTGCAATGGCTTGGAACGTGTAGGATCGGTACCGGGTGTCGTTCAGCAACATCGACAGGCGGAACGCCTGTGGTGGGTCGGTGATCGTGGACATGCAGATGTTCCCCGTAGATCCGGCCTTGATTGAAGTGCGTCTGAAGCGCGGGGCCGGGTTTTCAGATTAGGCTGTTGGATTTGGACATCCCGCCGCTGTTTTCAGCGATCCCGTGCCCCTGATGCGCAAGGGGCGCAGGAGTTACCCTGCGCCCCTTGGCCGTTCAATTTAGCGGAATGGAGGCGAGTACAGCAGGCCGCCATCTGTCCACTGAGCGTTCAGGCCGCGGGCCAGACCGATCGGTGTGCTTTCGCCGATGTTGGCTTCAAAGATCTCGCCATAGTTGCCGCCGACGGACAGCGCCTTGACAGCCCAGTCAGCGTCCAGACCCAGCATCTCGCCCAGAGTACCTTCGGTACCGAGGATACGGTTGATTTCCGGGTTGTTGGTGCCAGCTGTCATCTCGCCGATATTGGCGGATGTGATGCCCAGCTCTTCGGCTGTGATCAGGGCGTTCAGAGTCCAGCGAACGACGTCGCCCCATTCGTTGTCACCGTGACGAACCAGTGGGCCCAGCGGCTCTTTCGAAATGATTTCGGGCAGCAGAACGTGATCGCCCGGTGCTTCAAATGTGGCACGTGTCGCGGCCAGACCGGACGCGTCTGTCGTGTAGACGTCACAGGCACCGGCAAGGTACTGCTGCTGCGCTTCGGCGTTGGTTTCGATTGGCACGGGCTCGTAGCTGATGTTGTTGGCGCGGAAGTAGTCCGCGAGGTTCAGCTCTGTTGTGGTACCTGTCTGGATGCACACGGTCGCGCCGTCCAGTTCAGTGGCCGAGGACACGCCCAGTTCCTTTGGAACCATGAAACCCTGACCGTCATAGTAGTTCACGCCAACGAATGTGAACTTGAGGTCCACGTCGCGGCTGAACGTCCATGTTGTGTTCCGCGCCAGCATGTCGATTTCGCCCGACGCAAGCGCGGTAAAGCGTGTCTTGCCGGTTGTGGGGACGAATTCAACGGCTGTCGGGTCACCCAGAACAGCGGCGGCAACGGCGCGGCAGACGGAAACGTCAAACCCGTTCCATTCACCATTTGCGTCAGGTGCCGCAAAGCCAACCAGACCGGTGCTCACGCCACAGTTCAGTGTGCCGCGCGCCTTAACGTCGTCAAGCGTGCCAGCAGCCGCAACGCCGGCAGCAACGCCGGCGACGGAGAGCGCGCCAAGAAATACAGATTTTTTCATTCTTACCTCTTCCTGATAGACCGCCATGTTTTGGCGGTTTGACCGACGTACATCGAGTGTTCCTGCACGCCGGACGGACTCCCAGAGGGGTTCATCCCCACCTAGTGGCGAGAACTTTGCTCGGATTCCTGCTGAAACGTCAAGGGGAGTGACGCCAAAAGCAGCGCAGCTTGATGAATTCTTGGGCGGCTCAAACGGGCACGTATCCACAGAACCGCGCAAAGCCCTCAGGCGGCGTCAAAGAAGGATTTTGCATGAAAAAAAGAGATTTTCTTGATTTCCGCAACGCTTTCCGCCTCTTCATCAGCGCCCCATTGTTCCTGTTGCCAGATTTCGTCGACCCGACTGGCTGCCCAAACGTTAGGCAAGGGGTTCAGGTCTTGAGCGGCAGCAAAACCAAGGACCAGTGATCCGGACAGGCTGACAAGATCGTGAAAGGCTGCCAATTCGAATTCGCTAAGTGCGTGTACCCGGTCTGACAGGCGCTTGAGGGCCTCACCGTTTTGTGATTCGTGCATAACTCCCGTGCGCGGTGCCAGCCGCGCGCCCAGATGCGACGCCGCCCAGTCGAGGTAAGGATCCCACGCTTCGCCTTGCCGCGCAACCAGTTCGGCGGGCGCATCGGCGCGGTAACACAGCAAATCGGCATCCCCGTAAGCCGCCAGCATATCAGCTACTTCGGACTTCTGCGTGGCAACTTTGTCGATGGCGGCATTGGCCGAGCGGGTGAATGGCATGGTCGTGGGAACTACGACATCTTCCTGGGCGTCCCATTCAGCCGCAATCGCGATTGCCATGGTGTGTGTCGGAACGATCAATCCGGCCTTGGCCGGTGTTTTCACGGACCGACCATCCAGATGGATGGTCCAACCGCCGTCCGTTTCTACGGCAGTCGTGTCTTTCCAGAACCGTTTCTGCTTCCACTCACTCATGCGGACGTCTCCAAAACCTGATCAATGGCGGCGGGCAGCTCGGCAAAGTCTTCGATAACCTGATGTGCTGCGCCCAATTCCGTGCGCGGATGATAGCCCCACGTCACGCCGATTGCGGCGACCCCTGCGTTGATCGCAATCTCCATGTCAAAGCGGGTGTCTCCCACCATCACGGCATCGCAGGCGTCACACCCTGTCTCGCTCAGCGCTGCGTGGATCATCGACGGATGCGGTTTTGAGGGATGAAAGTCAGCAACCTGCCGGGTGACGAACATCCCCTCCAGCCCGTGCGTTTCGATCAAACTGTCGAGGCCGCGTCTGGATTTACCCGTCGCAACCCCCAGCAGTACATCATCGCGCGCCGCAAAGTGATCAAGGGCCGCGCGCGCGCCCGGGTAAAGCGGGGACGAGGCCGCCCCCTTGGTGGCGCGCAAATGTGCATAAGTGTCCTTGTAGGTCTGCACCATGCGGTCCGTGTCGGCCTCGGGCGCCAGTCGGGCCATGGCCACATCCAGCGAAAGACCAACGATGCTCAGGATGTCGGCGCGGGACGGGACGGCAATACCGACATCGCCAAAGGCGGCTGTCATGCTGGCAACGATGTCACCCTGACTGTCCACTAACGTGCCGTCCACGTCAAAAATCACCAGACGCATCAGATATCCTCGAACGGATCTTCTGCGGCCAGATCTTCGGTCCAGCCAAACGTCTCCCAGGTCGCGGCCATGTGATCGGGCATTGGGGCGGTGATCGTGATGGGTTTGCGTGTCTCAGGATGTTCGAACCGCATCATGCGCGCATGCAGGTGCAGCTTTTTGCTGATCACACCGCCAATTTGCGCGCCCCAGCCATCACCCATGTTGTCCTGACCAGAGCCACCATATTTGCCGTCGCCCGCAATCGGGTGGCCAATCTTGGCCATATGCGCGCGCAACTGATGGGTGCGCCCGGTGATAGGCTCCATCGCCACCCAGGCTGCACGGGATGCCACACGGTAAAGCGTCGCGTAAAGCGTGCTTGCACGTTTCGCACCGGGCGTGTGCTCGACCTCGCGCGGGTGCACGGCGATCATCTTTTCCCCTTCGCCGCCCTTACCGCGCCCGGGGGCTTTGACCAACCCATACTTGATCTCACCCAGGTAAGGTGTCGGCACGCCTGCCACGAGCGCCCAGTAAATCTTGCGCGTCTCGCGGTGACGCATGGAGGCTGTCAGCGCCTTGGCCGCCAGTCGCGTGCGCGCCAGCAGCAATACGCCGGACGTGTCCTTGTCCAGTCGATGCACAAGGCGCGGCTTGTCCTCGAAGCCAAAGCGCAATGCCTCGGCCATGCCATCCACATGACGGGTCTGACCCGATCCACCTTGAGTCGGCAGACCTGCGGGTTTGTTGATCGCAATCACATGATCGTCGCGGTAAATTACGCAAGACTGGATCAGTTTGGTGTCTGCCTCGGACACACCGGTGCGCACAACCGGTGGCGCCATGTTGTCGGGAATGGGCGGCACGCGCACTGACTGCCCTTCCTCCACGCGGGTGTTGGATTTGACCCGCCCGCCATCCACGCGGCATTCGCCCTTGCGGCACATCTTTTCGACCATGCCCTGACTTAACTGAGGAAAACGGCGCTTGAGAAAGCGATCGAGACGCTGGTCCCCCTCGTCCTCGCCGACGGTGATCGTTTGCACACCACTCATGACAACACACCCCGCGCCGCAACAAGGCCCAGCGCCAGCCCGCCGACGGACAAGCCGACGGACAGCAGCACATAGAGGCTGGCCGAGGCGATCTGGCCCCTCTCGATCAGGTTCACCGTCTCAAGTGAAAAGGCCGAAAACGTGGTAAACCCGCCCAGAATGCCGGTCATCACAAAAGGCGACAGATGCGTCAGCCCTCGTTGGGCGGCGGCCACAACAAACACGCCCATCAGGAATGAGCCGAGGACGTTGACGGTGAGGATCGCGACCGGGAACTCGGTCCGGCCAAATACGCGCAACACAGCGACGCCTGCAAGCCAGCGCAAAGACGCACCAATCGCCCCACCAAGGGCCACAGAAGAGAGGGTTGTAAACATGCGCGGTCTCTTGACCAGCCGCGCGCAAGAGTCAACTCTGCCGCTTGGTCCTGAGGCGTGCAAAGTAGTCCAGCCGCTTTTTCAGATCCCGCTCAAACCCACGCTCAACCGGTTGATACAGGTCCGGGCGCTTCATCCCGTCGGGAAAGTAGTTCGCCCCGGAAAACCCGTCTTCGGCATCATGGTCATAGGCATAGTTTTCGCCGTAGCCCTGATCCTTCATCAGTGCGGTGGGTGCGTTCAGGATATGTTTCGGCGGCGGGTGCGACCCGGTTTGTTTCGCCGCCTTGCGCGCGCCCTTGTAGGCCACGTAGGCCGCGTTGGATTTGGGTGCGAGCGCCAGATAGACGAGCGCCTGGGCCAGCGCCAACTCTCCTTCGGGCGAGCCGAGGCGTTCGTAGGTTTCCCAGGACTGTAAACACACCGCCTGCGCCTGCGGATCCGCAAGGCCAATATCCTCGACGGCCATCCGGGTGATGCGGCGGGCCAGATACCGCGGGTCCTCGCCCCCTTCCAGCATGCGTGCGAACCAGTAGAGTGACGCATCAGGGTCCGAACCGCGCACCGATTTGTGCAGGGCGGAAATCAGGTTGTAATGCGCATCACCGGATTTGTCATATTGGGCGGCGCGGCGCATAAGGCGCGCGGCCAGTGCCTGCGCATCCAACTTGCCCCCAATGCCCCACGCCGCGACCTGCTCGATCAGGTTGAGCAGCGCGCGCCCGTCCCCGTCCGCCATTTCCAGCAGTGCCTCGCGTGCCGAGCCATCCAGCGGCAAGGCCGTATTCAATTCCTGTTCGGCCCGCTGCGCCATCAATTCAAGGTCTTTGAGGTCCAGCCGTTCCAGCACCAATACCTGTGCACGAGACAGAACAGCCGCGTTCAACTCAAAGCTGGGGTTCTCGGTCGTGGCCCCGACAAGCAGGATCGTTCCATCCTCCATATGCGGCAGGAACCCGTCCTGCTGCGCCTTGTTAAAGCGATGGATTTCGTCAACGAACAACAGCGTACCCTGCCCGTTCTGGCGCCGGATACGGGCCGCTTCGAACACTTTCTTGAGGTCCGGGACACCTGTGAAAATCGCCGAGATTTGGACGAAGTGCAGGTCGGTCTCATGGGCAAGCAAACGTGCGATCGTCGTTTTGCCAACGCCGGGCGGCCCCCAGAAAATCAATGACCCCAGCGCACCCGCACCCAGCATCACCGTCAGCGGCGCATCAGGTCCCAGCACCTGACGCTGTCCGATCACCTCGCTCAGTGTTTTGGGGCGCAGCCGGTCGGCAAGGGGGCGGTGTCCGCTTTCTTTCACTTCGCCGGTGTCAAACAGGTCTGCCATCTAGAAACGAAGCATGACGCGACCGCCACGTCGCAGGGCCTGCACGCGGGTGCCACGGCGCGCATCTGCCAGGGCTTCGGCCGCATCTTCGGGGTCTGCGATGTCTGTCCGGTCAATGACTTGCAGGATGTCCCCCACCCGCAAACCAACGCGCGCGCCCAAGGTGCCAAGATCGGTAATGACAACACCTGCCGAGTCCAGAGGCAAACGCATTTCGGCGATCACAGCCGGGTTGACCCGCGCCACCGACAGTCCCGGCAGTGCGGCATCCTCGGGCAAGGTGATCTCGTCACGCGGCGGGTCCTCTGGCGGCGGGATCATCTTGACGGTGACGTCCGACATCTCTCCGTCCCGCAGGCGTGTCATGACGACAGTGTTGGACGCACTTGCAAGCCCCATGTGAAAGAGCATTTCGCCGGGGCTGTGCACCTCTTGACCATCCACGGCGATGACCACGTCGCCGACGGCAAACCCGGCTTCTGCCAGCGGGCTTGCCGGGTGCAGACCCGCAATGATGATCCCGCCGGGGCGATCCAGCTCAAGCATCTGCGCCAGATCCGCGTCGACGACCTGCCCTGTTGCTCCGGCCCAAGGACGTTGAAATCGGTCATTGCCCTCTTCTGCCTGACGGACAAATGCCGCGATCAGGTCCGATGGGATGGCAAAGCCGATCCCGTTCGATCCACCTGACCGGCTGAGGATGCGCGTGTTCACTCCAATCAGATGTCCGTCCATGCCCACAAGCGCACCTCCGGAGTTGCCTGGATTGATCGGGGCGTCTGTCTGAATGAAATAGCCAAGGCCGCTGCCACCCACCCCGCCAGACCGGGCAAGGCCGGACACGATCCCCGACGATACCGTCTGGCCCACGCCAAACGGGTTGCCGATGGCCAGCACCAACTCACCCACTTCAACCGTGTCGCTGTCCCGCAATGGTAAAAACGGCAGGTCCTTTGCCCCCTCAATCTGCAAAATGGCGAGGTCAGTGTCGGCGTCGCCAAGCAGGACACGCGCACTGTATTCACGCCTGTCATTCAGAACGATGCGGATGTCCGTGGCCTGCCCGACCACGTGATAATTCGACACGACAATGCCATCCGCGGACAGGATCACTCCGGACCCAAGAGAATTCTGTACGCGCGGACGGGGCTCTCCGAACCCTTCGAAAAACCGCTCAAAGAACGGGTCGTTCATAAAGGGGGTGCGCTGGCGGGTTTGCGTGACAACCTTGGCATAGATGTTCACAACCCCGGGCGCCGTCTCACGCACAAGAGGCGCGAAACTCAAGGAAATCTCGGCCTGGCTGCTCGGCACTCGGGTCTGCGCACTGACCACAACAGGTAAGGCACAGAGTAGAAGAGCGATCAGATACTTCATGGTCCCTAGCATATGCAAATGCCCGGCTGAGAATGCAAGGCGGCGGCCTTTGATCTGCCCGAAGGGACAAAAGAAAAACCCCCGCCAAGGCAGGGGTTTGACCACATTTCAACTGATGCGAAGGTTACTCTTCAGCGGCATCTTCCGCAGCGACACGGGCCTTGTCTGCCGCGCCTTTGGCGTCACGGTCGCGGTCGATGAATTCGATAATCGCCATGGGCGCCATGTCACCATAGCGGAATCCCGCCTTGAGAACACGCACATAGCCGCCCTGACGTTCGGCGTAGCGTGGGCCGAGGACGTCGAACAGTTTGGCAACGTACTGCTCTTCCTTCAGCTTGGCCGCAGCCTGACGGCGGGCGTGCAGATCGCCGCGTTTGGCCAGCGTGATCAGTTTTTCCACGATAGGCCGCAATTCCTTGGCTTTGGGCAGTGTCGTTTTGATTTGCTCATGTTCGATGAGCGAGCCTGCCATGTTCGAGAACAACGCTTTGCGGTGTTCATGGGTCCGGTTCAGGCGGCGGTATCCACGTGCGTGACGCATTTTCTAGTCTCCAATTTGGTGCCCTCTACGGGCGATTTTGCTTTGTCCGGCCTTCGATGCGTGTCTCAGGCTCTCCTTGGGGTCAGCGTTTTCGGCACGAAGGCGCGTAACCCGGAAATTGTCCGCCCGAGGGCGGGCAATCAGAGGGCGGGTGCCCATGGCGCACGACACGTGCGCCTTACTGAGGTAAGGCGGAGGTGTCCTCCGCCCTGCCCGGTCTCTTAAAAGTTGTCTTCGAACTTCTTGGCCAGATCTTCGATATTGTCTGGTGGCCAGTCTTCGACATCCATGCCCAGATGCAGACCCATGCCGGACAACACTTCCTTGATCTCGTTCAGGGACTTGCGGCCAAAGTTCGGCGTGCGCAGCATCTCTGCTTCGGTCTTCTGGATCAGATCGCCAATATACACGATATTGTCGTTCTTGAGGCAGTTTGCCGAACGCACGGACAGTTCCAGTTCGTCCACTTTCTTGAGCAGAAGCGGGTTGAACTCGAGACCATCGTCATCGTCCGCACGGGAGGCCGACTCGGGCTCATCAAAGTTGACGAAGATGCCCAGCTGGTCCTGCAGAATACGCGCGGCGAACGCCACGGCGTCATCCGGCGTGATGGAGCCATCAGTTTCGACCTTCATGGTCAGTTTGTCATAGTCCAGCACCTGGCCCTCACGGGTGGGCTGCACGTCATAGCTGACCTTTTTGACGGGCGAATAGATCGCATCGATCGGGATCAGGCCGATGGGCGCATCTTCCGGCTTGTTCTTTTCAGCCGAGACATAGCCTTTACCGGTGTTCACAGTCAGTTCCATGAAGACGTCGGCGCCGTCATCGAGGTGACAGATGACCAGATCGCGGTTCAGCACTTCGATGCCCGCACTTTCCGAAATGTCACCGGCCGTGACAACACCGGGACCTTTGGCCGAAATCGACAGGCGCTTGGGGCCTTCGACTTCCATGCGCAAGGACACCTGCTTGAGGTTCAGGATGACGTCTGTCACGTCTTCGCGCACACCGGCGATGGACGAGAATTCGTGCAGTACGTTGTCGATCTGCACGGAAGTGATCGCTGCACCCTGCAGCGACGACATCAGCACGCGGCGCACCGCGTTGCCCAGTGTCAGACCAAAGCCGCGCTCCAGCGGTTCGGCGACAACGGTCGCTTGACGCGCAGGTTCAGTGCCCGGCTTCACTTCCAGTTGTTGTGGCTTGATCAGCTCAGCCCAGTTTTTATGGATCATGCGTCCCTCCATTCCTGCCCGTTCTCCATGTCCAAAAAGATCAGGCGCCCGAGGTTTAAAAAAGCGGATTGGGGCCACGCGTCGTCACGCGGCCCCGATAGAAATTCATATGTCGCTTAGACGCGGCGACGCTTGGGTGGGCGGCAGCCGTTGTGGGCGATTGGCGTCACGTCCTTGATCGACGTGATGTTGAATCCAACAGCCGCCAGCGCGCGCAGCGCCGACTCACGACCCGAACCGGGGCCCTGCACTTCGACTTCCAGCGTCTTCACACCGTGTTCCTGCGCTTTTTTGCCCGCATCTTCCGCAGCCATCTGAGCGGCATAAGGTGTCGACTTGCGCGACCCTTTGAAGCCCATGGTGCCGGCAGAGGACCACGCAATCGCGTTGCCCTGCACGTCAGAAATCAGGATTTTGGTGTTGTTGAACGAAGAATTCACATGGGCCACGCCCGCTGCGATGTTCTTGGAGACCTTGCGCTTAACGCGCCGTGTATCACGTGCCATTGATGCAGCCCTCCCTTATTTCTTCTTACCGGCAATGGCCTTTGCGGGGCCTTTGCGAGTGCGAGCGTTGGTGTGGGTGCGCTGACCGCGGACGGGCAGGTTACGGCGGTGACGCAGGCCGCGGTAGCAGCCAAGGTCCATCAGGCGTTTGATGTTCATCTGCGTGTCACGACGCAAGTCGCCTTCGACGGTGTAGTTTTCGTCGATGTACTCGCGCACTTTAAGGACTTCAGCGTCGCTCAGCTCATTTACACGGCGGCTGGCGTCGATCCCGACGGCTTCGCAGATTTCTTTGGCGGATGTGTTGCCGATGCCCGTGATGTAGGTCAGTGCAATCGGAACGCGCTTGGCTGTGGGGATGTTGACCCCTGCAATACGTGCCATGAAGGCTTTCCTTTTCGTTGCGAGCCCGTCATTCCAGGCCCTTTTTTCACAACATAAGGCCCAAGGATTTTGCCCCCGGGCCTGCCGCTGATCAGGTGATCCGACGGGACGCGTTCCCGTCTTTGATTCTCGTTAGAGATGGCGTGGAATAGGCCTTGTTTTGTGGGGCGTCAACCCCTGTGCCTATGCGTCAAGAACTTTGGCAATCGCGGCCTTCACATCTGCCATTTCGCCAAGGCCGTCGACACCGCTCAACTGACCCTTGGCATAGTAATACCCGATCAGCGGAGACGTCTTTTTGTAGTACTCCATCAAGCGCACTTTGAGGCTGTCTGCGTTATCATCTGCGCGGACCGGTTGACCGGCGGCTGCGGCTTCGGCGGCGCGCCCGACGATACGGTCGACCAGCACATCGTCATTCACTTCCAACTCGATCACGGCATCCAGCGTCTGACCCTGCTCTTCCAGCAATGCAGCCAGTGCGTCTGCCTGTGCCAGCGTTCGAGGAAAACCGTCAAAGACAAAACCATTCGCTTTGACCGTTTCAAGCTGTTCGCGGATCAGGCCGATCACGATCTCATCCGTGACCAGATCACCGCGCGCCATCACGTCCGCGACGATCTTGCCCATCTCGGACCCTGAGTCTTTGGCCGCACGCAGCATATCGCCTGTGGAGAGTTGGACCATACCGCGCTCTTCAGTGAGAAAGCGCGCTTGTGTCCCTTTGCCCGCACCTGGCGGGCCCAGCAGGATAATGTTCATCTTGTCCCCCTCCCTTATGGCCTTAGCGGCGCACAGGGCTCCGTTTGCGGCGGCCCTTTGAGCCTTTTCCGCGCAGCTGTGATTTCTCGATCAGACCTTCGTACTGATGCGCAAGCAGATGGCTTTGCACCTGCTGGATGGTGTCCATCGTTACCGAAACAACAATCAGCACGGATGTGCCGCCAAAGTAAAACGGAATGGCGAACTGTCCGCGCAGAATTTCAGGCAGCAGGCAAACCAGCGCCAGATAGCCAGAGCCAAGGACAAGCAAGCGGTTGACCACGTATTCCAGATATTCTGCAGTCTTTTTGCCCGGGCGGATTCCTGGGACAAAACCATTCTGGCTCTTGAGATTGTCCGCCACGTCGTCGGGTTTGAAGCTGACATTGAACGTGTAGAAGTAGGTAAAGAATACGATCATCACGACGAAAAACGCCAGATAGAGCGGTTGGCCGGGGCCAAAATTCGCCAGCAGCCAGCTCATGACTGGATTGGTGGAATTGCCCGAAAACGTGCTGATCGTGATCGGCAGCAACAGCAAAGAGGACGCAAAAATCGCGGGGATCACACCGGCTGGGTTCACTTTGACAGGCAGGTTGGATGAGCCGCCATCATAGACCTTCATCCCCACCTGACGGCGCGGATACTGGATGTGGATCTTGCGCAGCGCGCGTTCCATGAACACCACGAACATGATGGTGACAACCACCATCACGAGCACGCCGATGATCACCGCAGGGCTGATCGCGCCGGAACGACCCGAGGCAAAGAACTGGGCGATGGCCGCGGGCACTTCGGCAATAATGCCGACAAAGATGATCAGCGAAATGCCGTTGCCAACGCCGCGCGCGGTAATTTGCTCACCTAGCCACATCAGGAACATCGTGCCGCCCACCAGCGTAATCAGGCAGGACATGCGGAAATAAAGGCCCGGATCGGTGACCAGATCACCGGATTCCAAAGACACGGCAAGGCCGTAAGCCTGCAAGGTGGCCAGCGCCACTGTGCCGTAGCGCGTGTACTGGTTGATCTTCTTGCGCCCCTGCTCGCCCTCTTTCTTGAGCTGCTCAAGCTGCGGGACCATCGAAGTCAGAAGCTGCACGATAATCGAGGCCGAGATGTAGGGCATGATCCCAAGCGCAAAGATACCCATGCGGCCCAGCGCGCCACCGGTGAACATCGACACCATGCCGCCGATGCCCTGCCCGGCCTGCTCCATGAACTCGCGAAGGGCGGACCCGTCAATGCCGGGAACCGGGATGAACGTACCAAGGCGGTACACGATAAGCAGGCCAAGAGTGAACAGGATGCGGTTGCGCAGGTCAGTGGCCTTGCCCAGAGCGCTCCAGCTCGTGTTGGCGGCCATGTTCTCGACGGCAGATACCATGCGGGCGTTGTCCTTTGAACGAAACACCGCCCGGGCCGTTTTCCGGCGGGCGGCGCTGTAGAAAACTCGAAGCCTATGTAAGCCGCTCGGACGCGGCTCACAAGGCGTGTTTCAGGCTTACTCGGCCGCCGCTGCAGCCACGGCAAGGCTGCCGCCAGCTTTTTCCACTGCTTCTACAGCGGATTTGGACGCACCGGTCACCTGCAGATCAACTTTGCTTGTGATCTCACCCTTGGCCAGAACGCGGATGCCGTCCAGCTTGCGACGGACTGCGCCGGAGGCGATCAGCACGTCTTCGGTGATGGCGGATTTTGCGTCCAGCTTGCCTGCATCAATGAATTTCTGGATCAGGCCCAGATTGATGACGGCGAATGCCTTGCGGTTGGGCTTGTTAAAGCCGCGCTTGGGCAGACGTTGGTACAAAGGCATCTGGCCGCCTTCGTAGCCGTTGATGGCCACACCCGAGCGGGATTTCTGACCCTTGATACCGCGGCCACCCATCTTGCCGGTGCCGGAACCGGGGCCACGGCCCACGCGTTTCTTTGGTTTTGTTGCGCCGGGATTATCGCGCAGTTCATTCAGTTTCATATCGCTTCTCCTAAGCCGGAAGCACCCCCGAAGCGGAATGGGTGAACGCGGCGTTTCTTGGTTTTGATTCTGCGTAGCGTCGTACGCCACCGGGGGCGTATAGACGCGGCGCATTTTCCATTCAAGCCCCCGTTTCAGCACACAGCAAGCCCCTGCCGAATTTCACAGCACATAGCGCAGGCAAAACCCCAAAAAAGGCGCCGAGAGGTATGGAATTCCGGACTCTCGCAGGACGCCGTTTAAACGTACCAAGGCGGGGTACGGTTTTGGTATCAGGCGCAAATTACACGTCCGTCATCAAGTAAATTTTTATCGCACTCAGCGCATTTGCGCTCAGACTGGAGCGACACTTTGCTGGAAGCCATTTTTCAAGAAGACACCATATGGCGCATTATTGGCGGCGAAGCGGTGCTCAACTCAGTGACCACCCAGAGCGTCCTGCGCACACTCGGCCTGGCTTCGGCCCTGCTGAGCGTCTACGCGTTCGCGCCCTACATTCGTGACACCCTTTCAGGACGCACACAGCCGCAACGTGCATCTTGGCTGATCTGGTCCGTGCTCGGATGCATCGCCTTGATGTCCCAGATTGCCGAAGGGGCCACGTCCTCACTCTGGTTTCCGGTATTTCAGGTCGGAGGCACGATTGCCGTGTTTCTGATCACCATCCGGCGGGGCACCGGGGCACTGCTGCGGCAAGGTGACATGCCTATTCTGGGCGCCGCCGCCCTCGGGCTGATCCTGTGGTCTCTAACCGACAATTCACTTTATGCCCTGACGGTAACCATCGGTATTTCATTGCTGGGTGGGATGGCGACGGTCAAAAAGGCCTATCTGTTTCCAAATAGCGAAACGCTCAGCACGTGGGTGTGGTCGTTGTGTGCGTCCTGCCTTGCGATGCTGGCAGTGGGCAAGCTGGACTGGGTGCTGCTGGCCTACCCGATGTACCTTTTCACACTCTATGCTGCGATCCTGATTGGCATCGCCATGGGCCGCGCGCGCGATGCGCGTATTGCATCCGTCTCCTTCGGGTCGGTCAGGGTGCATCAACCGCTGGATTGATCCAACGGCTTTTGGCAAACGGTCGCGTGATCGCCCGTTCGAGCATCTCAAGGCGATCCTGACCGTAAAACACTTCACCCTCCAGCACATAGGTGGGCGAGCCAAGAACCGAGGCGGTCAGGGCCGCTTGTGCGTTCACGGCATATTGCGCTGTCACTTCGGGCGTTTTGGCCTGTGCCATCAGGGTTTGGGGAGAATGGCCCAAGGTTTCAGCCAACGCGGCAAGTGTCGCCTTGTCGGACAAATCCGCATCATCGCGCCAGTGGGCCTGCAACACCGCATGGGCCATCGCGTCCACATCCGCCCCTCGATCTCCCAGCGCCATGATCATGCCGCTGGCCAGTGCATAGTCCGCATCGTGATGGGTGGGCCGAAACGACACCACAGGCACCCCGCGCAACTCCGCCCACCGCTCAATCTCGCGGCCAAAGAAGTAATCGACATGGGCCTGCGTGCGCGCGCGGAATGGCAGACTGCCCTGCGCCTCGACAACCGGGGACAGCGGGATGGGCCGATGGACAAGTGTCAGATCGTGGGCGGCACATATCTCCATCACGCGGGCCGAACCGAGATAGGCAAACGCGGAATGGGCGGAATAGTAATAGATGAGTTCGCGCATGACGTTGAGTCTAGTACGTCCTCGCCGCAAAGAAAATCGCCACTGCCATTGATCAACAGGCAACGTCAGTGTCACCATGGCGTCATGCGTCGTTTCCGCACCCGACTGCCGCTTGCGGCCACCCTGCTCGCGTTGGCGGTTCCCTTGGGACCGTCCGCGCTTCAAGGCGCGTCAGGGTGCGC
Organism: Pseudomonadota bacterium; assembly: GCA_038529225.1. Lineage (GTDB taxonomy): Bacteria > Pseudomonadota > Alphaproteobacteria > Rhodobacterales > Rhodobacteraceae > Tateyamaria. The sequence continues at coordinate 27,264 of JBCBDZ010000022.1, forward strand.
AGAGGATGCGATGCTGGTCTTTGACGGGTCTGCGTCCATGGCCGAACTCGGATTCGACACGCAACGCAAGACACGGATCGACGAAGCGCGCGAAGCACTGCGCGATGCCATGCCGGACATCACGCCGGTGCGCCGCGTTGGCCTTCTCACCTATGGTCCGGGTGCCAGTGCAGACAGTTGCAGCAACATCGATCTGCGTTTCACCCCCCGTGACAATGCGGCCCAAGCCATTATCGCCGAGATTGACGCGCTCTCACCGAAAGGACTGACCGCGCTGGCGGAGTCAGTCCGGGCCGCGAGCGATGCGCTACGGGCCACGTCGGGGCCGGGCATTATCGTGTTGGTGACGGACGGCAATGAAACCTGCGGGGGGCGTCCCTGCGCTTTGGGCTCTGCACTGGCCGCGCAAAAACAGGACCTGACAGTGCATGTCATCGGGTTCAAGGTCGTTGTCGACTTTTTCAGTTGGGACAACCCGGAACAACAGGACGTTGGCGCAGGCAACACGGTGGCCAAATGCCTCGCCGATCGAACGGGCGGCCTTTACATGTCGACCGAGACTGTGGACCAATTGGCGGATGCGCTGCGGGTGACGCTGGGCTGTGCGTTGATCGGACAAACGGGCCCGAACATGGAACGCTTCCCGCAATTGCTCACCCAGCGTAAACTGTCATCAGGCGGCGGGGTATCGTGAGACCCCCTTCGTCTGGGAAAGGCCCCCAGTGCAGTGCACGATCTGCATGACCGGATCTACGAACCGGGTCCCTTACCGTGCAGCGTCAGGAACAGTTTTCTGCGCAACAATAATCCCGCTCCGGTTCAGGGGGTTGGCCATCAGTTCAGCGGCGTATGTGTCGATCACCTTCAAGTCATTCGAAAGCACCGCCGGCCACAATGTCCGTACATGGTCGGCATAGAGCGTGTAGAGTTTTTGTGAGATGTTATGATTTTCCCAGACCGGCTCTACGAACACGATCCGGTTGCGGCTCACGCGCTTCATCATCTTAACGGCCTGATCCACGTCATAGGGCAACTGTTCCAGGCAGTGCACGGAAAAGACCAGATCAAAGCTGCTGTCCTCTGCGCTCTTCAGTTCAAGCACACTGTCCACCATAATCTTGGCAGAGCCGAGTTTGTCGCCCCAGTACGTCTGCGCCACTTTCAAACGTTGGGAGGTAATATCAATGCCCACCAGTTCGATGTGTTCGCCAAACTCTTTGTGCAAAAGCATCAGGTTGATGCAGTTGCCACATCCGGCTTCCAGCACCCGTGGCTTGGCGTTCCCTTCGGCGATCAACGTGTTGATCTCTTTGATCACCGGCGCGAGGGCATAGTCACGCACGTCCTTGAAGCTCGTGAGCTTCATCTTTCCATGATTGTATGTGTAGGTACTTCCGCGCTCGTAAATGCGCTGTTCAAAATCATCATAGGCTTGGTATTCGTCCAGACTGCGACCCGCATAGCGTCGCACTTCGCGATCTTTGCGCAGTCTGTTCAAAAAGGAGAGTGTTTGTCTGATGATCTGCCAACGGTAGAACAGACCAGGACTCCTGAAACGAAACATCGTGCTTCGGGGCTTTAGGAATCTGTCAGCCATATCGCGTTTCATTGTTGCCCTCCCTTGATCCGGTGCTGCTGAATAAAACCTCTTCAAAAACGAAAGGTCCACCTGGTTCAAACCACGTGGACCTTACTCTTACTGGTCTTGAAGACTGGATTGACCGGTGCCGCGCGCGGCGCGGATCAGCCTTTTTCTTCGATGATCTCGACCATGTGTGGGATCGAGTTGACCATACCGCGCACGGAAGGGGTGTCTTCCAGCTCGCGTGTCTTGTTCATCTTGTTCAGGCCCAGACCGATCAGGGTCGCGCGCTGTTTTGCGGGCCGACGGATGGGCGAGCCGATCTGTTTTACGACGATTGTCTTTGCCATGGGTCTCAGGCCTCCTCGGTTGCCGCTTCGGCAGCGGGCGCTTCGTCACGCTTGGGCAAAATGTCGGCGACTTTCTTGCCACGACGTTGGGCCACACC
>JBCBDZ010000023.1:0-28041 GCA_038529225.1 Pseudomonadota bacterium
TTCAAGGAAACCGGGGCGATGGGCCATGGTCTTTCCGACAAAGTCCTTTTTCTGGGACAGCATCCGGCCCATGCCAATATCCTGTGCGCTGATCCGGCCATGGATTTCAGAATGGGTGATGAACCCTTTTTCGATCCGAAGGACGTTAAGCGCCTCCATCCCGTAGGCCCCGCCGCCCATTGCCTCGGCCTGCGCGACCAGATGCCGGAACAGCGCATCACCATAGCGCGATGGCACGGCAAGTTCGTAGGCATGCTCACCCGAGAACGAGATACGGAACAATCGCCCCTGCACCCCTTGTACACCGACCGGGCCGCACGCCATGAACGGCCAGACCTCGCCGTCCAGTGGTGCGTCCAGCAGACCATTCAGGAGATCGCGCGCCTTCGGCCCCGCCACCGCAAACTGCGCCCACTGCTCGGTGACGGACATGATCCGCACGTCCCATTCGGGGTGCAGTGCTTGCGTTACGAATTCGAGGTGGCGCATGACCTGACCCGCTGCTGCCGTGGTGGTCGTCATCACGTAGTGATTGGGCCCCAGTCGCGCCGTGGTGCCGTCATCCATGACGAACCCGTCCTCACGCAGCATCAGGCCATAGCGCACGCGGTTCTCTTTGAGGGTCGAGAACATGTTGGTGTAGACAAAATCCAGCAGCTTGGCCGCATCGGGCCCTTGAATGTCGATCTTGCCGAGGGTCGAAACGTCGCAAACTCCCACAGCCTCGCGCACATATCCAACCTCACGATCGCAGGACTGGCGCCACGTGGTTTCTCCGGCGATCGGGAAATAAGAGGGACGATACCACAGGCCAACGGCGATCATGGGCGCGCCCATGCCAACACTTGCGGCGTGGCTGGTTGTCTTGCGTTCGGGTGCGAACCCGGTGCCTTGCGCTCCGGCCCCAAGAGCGGCCAGCGCCACCGGACTGAACGGTGGGCGGAAGGTCGTCGTACCAGTTTCGGGAATCCCGCGCCCAGTCGCATCCGCCAACAAGGCAAGAGCAGCAACGTTCGAGTTCTTGCCCTGGTCGGTCGCCATGCCCTGGGTCGTGTAGCGCTTCATATGTTCGACGGAGGTATAGTTTTCGACCGCCGCCTGTTTGACATCCTTGACGCTCACATCGTTCTGGAAATCGAGCCACGCGCGCCCTTTTCCCGGGACGGCCCACAAAGGGGCAACCGCGTACGGCGTATCATCGGCCAGCGGCAACAACACATCTGCGCCCGTCATACCCAATGCCTCAAGGCTCGCCTTTGCCGCGGCGGCCCCTTCAGCCAGACAGGCGGCTGTCGAAAAGGCACCATTGCAGGCGCCAGCCACCTCCATGCCCGGAATGGATCCGGGCGTCGGCACAAAGCTGGCAATATCTGCGTTCCACGTGGGTCGTCCATTCATATGGCAGGTCAAGTGCACAGTTGGGTTCCAGCCGCCCGAAACCGCGAGGCAATCGGTCATGATGTTCTCGACACCCTCGCCTGTCTGCACGGTGATTGACTCAAGCCGCTTGCGCCCGGAACTGCCAGACACCATTGCGCCTGGAATGACCCTGTAATCTCCAAGAGCCGTTGCATCCGCCCGGCTGTCGATCACGGCGGCTACATGCACGCCGGCCTCAACCATATCCCGCGCGGTGCGGTGGGCGTCGTCATTGTTGGCAAAGACGGTGACGGCCTTGCCCGGCGCGACGCCCCAGCGGTTGAGATAGGCGCGCACGGCCCCCGCGCCCATGATCCCGGGGCGGTCGTTGTTCTGAAACGCGATATGGCGTTCGATCGCACCGGCCGCCAGAACCGAGCGTTTGGCGACAATGCGCCAGAAGGTTTCCTTGACCCCGCCTTTTGGCAAATCGGCAACGTGATGTCCGACCCGTTCCAGCGCACCGTACGTACCGCCATCACAAGCGCCTGTTACGGTGGTCCGCGGCATCAGGCGGACATTGTCCATGGCCGCCAACGCCTTGATCGTCTCAGCCGCCCAAAGTGCTCCGGGCTTGCCGTCTACCTTGAGGCTCTCTGCATTCAGGCGTCCGCCCATCAGGCTGTCTTCGTCCGCAAGGATCACCTGCGCCCCGGACGTTGCCGCCACCAGCGCCGCCATCAGGCCCGCAGGCCCCGCGCCGATCACCAGCAGATCGCAGAAGGCATAGGCCTTTTCATAGTGATCCTCGTCCTTGACCGGACCAAGCGCACCCAGACCCGCCGCGCGCCGGATCGCAGGCTCGTAGACCTTTTCCCAAAACGCACGCGGCCACATGAAAGTCTTGTAGTAAAACCCGGCCCCCAAAAACGGCGCAGCCAGATCGTTGATGCTCAGCACATCAAAGCCAAGCGACGGCCAGGCGTTCTGCGGGCGCGCCTCAAGGCCCTCGTAGATCTCCTGCACCGTGGCGCGCACATTGGGGTCGGTGGCCGCCCCCTTGCCAACAGTCACCAAGGCGTTCGGTTCTTCCGACCCGGCAGTCAGAATCCCGCGGGGACGGTGATATTTGAACGATCGGCCCACCATGCGCACGTCATTGGCCAGCAAAGCAGAGGCCAGCGTGTCCCCGGCAAACCCGCGATAGGTGTTGCCGTCAAAACGGAACGACACCGAAGTCGAGCGATCAACCAGACCCTTTCCTGCAACCCTCACGTCGTGACCTCATCGGCAAGGACAACGCTTTTGACCTCATGCGTTGCCGTGTTGCGCACCACCTTCAACCACGCGCCGCAGCCCGCGTCGTGGCTCCACAGTTCCTCAAGGTCTCCGGGTTGGTTGTCGCGCAGATGCAGATAGTCATCCCACGCAGCCTCGCCCGCATCGGGAGCCGGGCGCTCCAGCATCACGGCCGCCCCCTGATAGTAAAACTCACGCACATCGCGCGCGCCGCAAATCGGACATCGCAGCCGCATCAGACGTCTCCTTGATGGCGCTGAGCCCATCTCTTCCCTGTTTTGAAAAAATCCCCGCCGGAGGCTCCCGTCATCTCAATCATCCCTAGTGTAGGTTATGCTGCGAGCCGGTGGACTCTTCATCCATGATCCCGGACCCGGTGCGGAAACGATCCAGACGGTGGCGCACGGTTGTCTCATGCGGTGTATCTGTTGCCAGCAAATGTGCGAAGGTATGGCCGGAGGCCGGGGTTGCCTTGAACCCGCCGTAACACCAGCCGGTGTTGACATAGAGGCCCTCGATATCCGTGCGATCAATGATGAACGAGCCATCGGGCGACATATCCATGATCCCGCCCCAACTGCGCAGCATCCGGGCCTTGCCGATCTGGGGCATCAAAGTCATTGCAGCCTCGGCCACGTGTTCGACCAGGGGCAGGTTCCCGCGCGCGGCATAGCTTGAATACATGTCCAGATCGCCGCCAAAGACAAGGCCGCCCTTGTCTGACTGGCTGATATAGAAGTGGCCCATGCCGTAGGTGACCACGTGGTCAAGACAGGGCTTCAGCCCCTCGGTGACAAAGGCCTGCAACACGTGGCTTTCAATGGGCAGGCGCATCCCCGCCATCGCGGCCACCTGAGATGACCGGCCCGCGGCCACCATGCCGACCTTCTTGGCCCGGATTGGTCCTCGGGTGGTCTGGACCCCTTTGACGACGCCACCCTCGACATCAATGCCGGTGACCTACATTGCTGGATCAGGTCCACACCGCGGTCCGACGCCGAGCGGGCAAAACCCCAGGCCACCGCGTCATGGCGCGCCGTTCCACCGCGTTTGTGGTAAAGCCCCCCAAAGATCGGAAACCGGGTCTGCTCAAAATCGATCATCGGCAGCAGCTTTTTGACGCCAGCCTCATCAAGCATCTCGGCGTCATCCCCCTGCCCGACCATCATGTTGCCACGGCGCACAAAAGCGTCGCGTTGACCGTCCGAATGCACCAGATTGATGATCCCGCGCTGGGAATGCATGACGTTGTAGTTCAGGTCCTCTTCCAGACCCTCCCACAGTTTGAGCGAATGGGAATAGAATTCGGAGTTGCCGGGCAACATGTAGTTGGCGCGCACGATGGTAGTGTTGCGCCCCACATTGCCACCGCCGAGGTAACCCTTTTCAAGCACGGCAACGTTGGTCAGACCATGGACTTTCGCCAGGTAATGCGCTGTGGCCAGCCCATGACCACCGCCGCCGATCAGGACAATGTCATATTCGGCCTTCGGTTCGGGACTGCGCCAATGCGGGCCCCATCCCTTGTTTCCCGTTAGCCCCTCGGCAAGGACCTTCAGTCCTGAAAAGCGCATGTCACCTCCGCTTGCGTGATGATCCCACACCATCAACATCCCGGCAGGTGTAGCAAGAGGGCGCGCACCATGCCCGCCCGCTTTTCGACATGGTTGGGTCCATCAGCGACGGTTTGACGCGCATTGCACGCCCTCAGAGCGCGCAGCACCGAGGCCAAACGCTGCCCTGATCACATGGCATCTCGTTTCAGCGCTGGGTTTGGGGGCGGATCACGCCCAAAGCTTGCCCAATGCAGATCTCAGCACCACCTCAAACCCCGCGCACGCTTGCCGCCAATCTGGGGCGGATTGGCGAGGCGTGTGCGGTTTTGGCGCTCGACCGCAAACTGGAGCCGGAGCGGACACTCAAGGCGTGGCAGTCGACCGGCAAGTGCGCCAACTGGCAAGGCGGCAAGCAGTGTTTTGCCGGGCTGCGCCGGGCAGGGTTGCCGCAAGAGTAAGGCCGCGGGTCCGCCCGGCCCGATATGTGTCAGAGCCCCTTTGCCCGGTAACTGTCAGCGACCTTGCCGATGGCAACCAGGTAGGCGGCTGTGCGCAGATCATCCACGTCCCCGCGTTCATGCCAGACGCTTGCCATGGACTGATAGGCCGTGCGCATGGTGTCATCAAGGCCGGAGCGGACCAGTTCCAACTCCCCGGCGCCGCGCAGGTACTTTGTCTTGAAATCCGGGCTCAGTTCCCAGCCGATGCCGCTGTCGGAACTCAGCCGTTCGAGTTCGTCGATGATCAACTGGTGGCGCGCCTCTTCCTGGCGCCGTTGCATGCGGCCAAAGCGGATGTGGGACAGGTTCTTGACCCATTCGAAGTATGACACGGTCACACCGCCGGCGTTGGCATACATGTCCGGAATGATCACCGTGCCCTTGGCACGCAGGACCTCGTCGGCCCCGGCCGTCACGGGGCCGTTGGCTGCCTCGATGATCAACGGTGCCGTGACCCGTTCGGCGTTGGATCGGTTGATCACCCCTTCCAGAGCCGCCGGGATCAGGATGTCGCAATCCAGTTCGAGCACCGCAGCGCCATTTTCGACGTAAGTGGCACCGGGATAGCTGGCCACGCCGTCATGCCCCGCAATCCAGTTGCGGATAGCGTCCACGTCCAGCCCGTTCGGATCGGTCAGCGCGCCGTCGCGCTCGATGATGCCAACGATCTTGCAACCGTCCTCTTCGCTCAGGAACTTGGCCGCGTGATAGCCCACGTTGCCAAGGCCCTGCACGACAACTTTCTTACCATCCAGCGTTCCGGTCATCCCGGACTTTTTCACGCCCTCGGCATCGCGGAAAAACTCTTGCAATGCGTATTGCACGCCGCGCCCCGTGGCCTCGGTGCGACCCTGAATGCCGCCGGCGTTGGTTGGCTTGCCCGTCACGCAGGCGGTTCCGTTTATGTCGGTGGTGTTCATGCGCTTGTACTGATCGGCGATCCAGGACATCTCGCGTTCGCCCGTGCCCATATCAGGGGCAGGCACGTTCTGGGCCGGGTTGATCATGTCACGCTTGATGAGTTCGTAGGCAAAGCGCCGGGTGATCAGTTCCAGTTCGTTCTCGTCATATTCGCGCGGGTCGATGCAAAGCCCGCCCTTTGAGCCGCCAAAAGGCGCCTCAACCAAAGCACATTTGTAGGTCATCAGCGCCGCAAGCGCCTCAACCTCGTCCTGATTGACACCTGTCGCATAGCGAATGCCGCCCTTGACCGGTTCCATGTGTTCAGAGTGAACGGACCTGTATCCGGTGAATGTCTTGAGATCCCCACGCAGCCGGACGCCAAAGCGCACGGTATAGGTGGCGTTGCACACCCGTATCTTTTCCTCCAGCCCCGGGGACAGGTCCATCAACGCAACTGCGCGGTTGAACATGATATCCACGCTTTCGCGGAACGTCGGCTCTTTGGGGGTGTTCATGGACGTCTTCCTTGTTTGAGCACAAAAAGGCCAGAAATGCGGCCTGCCATCAGACTATGACGGTTCTGCATCTTACTGCCAACTTTTTGTGCAGATTGTGTAAACACCCGCTTAGGTTGGGCTGCCGGGCCAAAAGGTTAACACTTCGTAAACAATGCCTTGCTGGTAAACCGATTGCGCACGAACGCACCCAAAAGATCACACAGCTTTCGCCCTTTTGCCCGAATTCGGACACATTCCGGGCGCACACCGACCATTGGACGACCACGCCCCGGGGGCGACAGATCGTATAACAGGTAAGGTGTATCATGCGTATGGACACGACTTTGAAATTGGCATCCAGAGCCGCGCTGAAACGCAGCGCCTTTCGCTTTGCGCGCGATGAAAGCGGCACGATGACCATGTTCTCCATCATGATGTTGATGATGATGCTGCTGGTTGGCGGGATCGGTGTCGACCTGATGCGCAACGAAATGGAACGCACGCGGGTTCAGGCCACAATCGACCGTGCTGTACTGGCAGCTGCTGACCTTGACCAGACGCTGGATCCGACAGCGGTGGTCAACGACTACTTCGCCAAGGCCGGGATGTCGGAATACCTCACCTCTGTGACTGTCGACCAGGGATTGAACTATCGCACAGTGACGGCAAAGGCCCGCACCACGACCCCGACCCAGTTCATGCGTCTGATGGGTGTCGAAGAGTTGACAGTGCCTGCACAGGGACAAGCCGAAGAAAAAGTTGCCAACGTCGAAATCTCGATGGTTCTGGATATCTCGGGATCCATGGGACGCAACAACAAGATGGCAAACCTTCAGGACGCGGCCAAGACGTTTGTCGACACCGTGATTCGCGAAGAAACCGAAAACCTGATTTCACTGTCACTGATCCCGTACACCGCTCAGGTGAATGCCGGCTTCCCGATCTTTGACGAGTTGCAGACCAACCACCTGCACGACTTCTCTTACTGTGTGGACTTCGAAATCGAAGACTTCGATTCCACCACGCTCGACTTTGGCAAAACCTACGAGCAGATGCAGCACTTTGAGGCGAGTTCGGGGTACTCCTACCCGATCGACAACCCGGGCTGCCCCGAGCAGGACTTCGAGGAAATTCTGCCCTACACGCAGGACGCCAACCTGCTCAAAGGACGGATCGACCAGTACCGCGCACGCGCCAACACCTCGATCCATCTGGGTATGAAATGGGGCGTGGCCCTGCTTGACCCCAGCTTCAGGCCGATCACACAGGCTCTGTCGCTGGAAAACCGGGTTGATGCAAATTTCTCGAACCGCCCAGCCGCCTACAACGACAATGAAACGCTCAAGACGCTTATCCTGATGACGGATGGTGAGAACGTGAATACGGTGCGCATCCAGCCGTGGTATTACGCACAACCAAGCCACTACGTGCACTGGTCGCGCTACCCGTTGTACTGGTACCTCAACAACTATGTGGGGGGCAGCTGGAACAACTGGCGTTACACCAAATACACGTCCGCGCAAGCCGACGACATGCTGGAAAACATCTGCGATGCCGCCAAGGATCAAGGGATTGTTGTCTGGTCCATCGGCTTCGAGGTCACCAACCACTCTGCCGGGGTCATGGAAAACTGCGCCTCGTCGCCCAGCCACTTCTTCCGGGTGGAAGGTGTGGAAATCAGCGACGCCTTTGAATCCATCGCCAAGCAAATCAACCAACTGAGGCTCACACAATGATCCGCAACGCCGCTAAATTCCTGCGCCGCTTCGGGCGCAAGGAAGACGGGCAGATGATGGTCGAATTCGCCCTCGCCGTGCCCCTTATCTTCACGCTGTTCATGACGTCTGTCGAGATGGGCATCTACTCGCTGCGCCAGAACTTTCTTGACCGGGGCCTCGATATGGCGGTGCGCAATGTGCGCCTGAACACCGGGGCCAACTACACTCACAGCGACATCAAGCAGATGGTTTGCGATTTCTCGGGTTTCCTGACGGATTGTGACGTATCATTGAAACTCGAGATGAACCCGATCAACCCACGTTCGTTCTCGGGCTTTGCCGGCTCAGCCGATTGCGCAGATGTCTCAAAGCCGGTCACACCGTCGCGGTCCTTTGTCCATGGTGCGGAACACCAGTTGATGCTGCTGCGCGCATGTTACGTATTCGAACCGGTCTTCCCGACCACCGGCATGGGCTATGCCTTGACCAAGGACGGAACGGGGCGGGCCAAGATGGTCTCGCTTTCCGGATTTGTACAGGAGCCAGGATAATGACCTTTATACGTGATGTCTTTCGCAGGTTCCGCAACGACGAGCAGGGTACCATCTCCGTCGAACTTGTTCTGATCCTGCCCGTCCTGTTCTGGGCCTATCTGTCGATGTTCTCGATCTTTGACGCCTATCGACAGCATTCGCTGAACCAAAAGGCAGCCTATACACTGGGCGACGTGATCTCTCGGGAGACTGCGCCCATTGACTATAGCTACCTGAGCGGCACGCGTGAAATGCTGGCCTACCTCACGGCAAACGAGACCACGGACGTGGCCCTGCGCATCACCAGTGTGACCTATGATGCCGACACGGACGAGTACAAGAAGTTCTGGTCAAAGAACAAAGGCTGGATGCCCGCGCTGAGCAATCAGGCCATTCAGGCTCTGAAAGATGACCTTCCCGTCATGCCCGACAACGAGACTGTTGTGGTTGTTGAGACGTTCGTCAAATATGACCCGCCCTTCAACACCGGCCTGCAAACGCGCGAAATCCACAACTTTGTCTTCACGCGTCCCCGCTATGCGCCTCAGGTTCTCTGGAACGAGCCGACCACCTATTGATCACTCGACGCCGCGTTCCACGAGGAGTGCGGCGATGATTTCGGCCATGAACTTTGCCTGATGGGCCGGGGTCATCCCCCCAACGCCGATCCGCGAGCCCAAAGTCCACCAAAGCCCGGGGCGCCATGCTCTGGGCTTTGTTTTGTTCAGACGCAGCAGGAATCCGTTTGAGGGTTTGAAGGCGAACATGCCCCGATCAAGGCCGGTGATTTCATCGACCCGTGCCAGCACCGCCCCGGAAGAATCGCGCAGTTCCTCGCGCGTCAACTCAAGCCGAAAGGCCGTTGCACGCCGCATCAGTTCCGCAATCCAGATCGCCCCGCCGCCCAACGCAAACAGGAACAGTTGCCAGCCAAGGTCAGGGGGCTGTGCAATGGCCACATAGATGACCATCAGCGACAGAATATAAAGCGATCCGATCCCGAGAATGCGCCGGCCCGGAGAGGCCGTGATGGTCGCAAGCACCGCATCCGGGTCCTGGTCTAGGTCTGGTTTCATCCACATGGCCTGCTCCTAGCGTGGCCCCTGTTCGCTCACAAGTCCCATCCTTGCCGGTGTCAGCGCCGCACGATGACTTCGGCCCCCGGTTCTTCCGGTTCATCATCTACCATTTCAGCCGGAAAACCGGGGGCGGTCACGTCCAGCCCAGTGGCCTCTTCAAGGCGTTTGATGATGTTGGGCGACAATTCGCGCGGACCAAAGCGCGCGATCCCATCCTGGAAGATTTCGATCAGCAGCGGGTTGAGTTCCAATGGCACGCCGGCCCGGTCCGCAACGTCCTGAAACAGGCCAATGTCCTTGGCCACCAGATCCATGGTGAAGGAAATGTCGCGGCTGCCGTTCAGGATCACCTGTCCTTCGGTTTCATGTACAAAGGATGTGCCCGAGCTGATCGCCATGGCCTCGTAGGCCACCCCTAGGTCCATGCCCGCGCCCTTGGCCACAGTCAGGGCCTCGGCCACGCTGACCAGATTGGCGGTGGCCAGGAAGTTGGTCAGCACCTTCAGCACCGATGCGCTGCCCAGATCGCCTGTGTGCAGCACCCGGCGGCCCATGGTGGTGAGCAGCGGCAGGATGCGTTCGAAGATGGGACGGTCACAGCCTGCAAAAATCGCAATGTTGCCAGTGTCGGCGCGGTGGCATCCGCCCGAAACCGGACAATCGACAGCCGCCCCGCCTGCCGCGATGACTTGCGCAGCGATGCGTCTGACCTCGGCCTCGTCCGTCGTGGACATTTCCATCCAGATCTTGCCGGGCCCGATATGGGGCAGCATCTCTTCCATCACCGCAGCTGACGCCGCGGGACTCGGCAGGCAGGTGATCACGGCGTCGCAGGTCTGCATCAGATGGGCCGGGCTTTGGCCGTCTTTGGCCCCATCCGCGACTTTTTGCGCGACGAAGTCCGCATTGAGATCATGCACAGCGACGTCATGCCCGTTGCGCAGCAGGCTGCCCGACAGTTTGCCGCCGACATTGCCCAGCCCGATAAAACCGATCTTCATGCGTGTGTTCCTTTGTGCCTTTTCGCCAGACAACTGGGACAGGTCTGCCGTGTCCGTTCTGTTTGCGACGCCGCTCAGGAGCGGGGCGAAAAATTCTCGGCATAAAAGCGGTACCAGTTGCCGCCCATGATGCCCGCCACCTCATCCGCGTCCATACCGATGGCCCGCAACCCGTCCTCGATATTTCCAAAGTCGCGGTTGTCGCGAAACCAATCTGGCTGGGGTGGAAAGCCCGGCGCGCTGGCAGAGCCTTCGCCATAGTCGATCTCTTTGCTCCATCGCCCGACACGCATCCATTCCACAACACTGTCGGGCTGATCCTGACACAGGTCTGACCCAATCCCGATGCGGTCTGTGCCATAGGTTTCTGCCGTGCGCGCCACTGCTTCGCAAAAGCTCTGCAAGGTGCAGCCCGATCCGTCCTTGAGGTGATGGGGATATAGGGAAAAGCCCAGCATCCCACCGTTTTCAGTGACCGCGCGGATCACTTCATTGCTTTTGTTGCGCAAGGCCGGATGCCAGTCGCGCGGGTTGGCATGGGTGATCGCGATGGGGCGCTCGGAGATGTCCGCCGCCTCGATGGTGGATCGGTCCGCCGAATGGCTCATGTCCACAACAAGCCCGACCCGGTTCATTTCCTTGATCACCTGACGGCCCATACGGGTGATGCCGGTGTCTTCGGCTTCATAACAGCCCGTCGCAAGCAAAGACTGGTTGTTGTAGGTCAGCTGCATGAACCGCGCCCCCAAGCTGTGCACGATTTCGACAAGGCCAATGTCGTCTTCGATCGGACTGGGGTTTTGAAAGCCAAAGAAGATCGCCGTCTTACCGGCGGCTTTGGCTACATCTATGTCGCTGGCCACCAGCCCCTTTGTGATCAGATCAGGGTAGAGTTCGAACCAGCGGTTCCACGCCTCGAAATTCAGCACGGTTTCGCGGAAATTCTCATGATAGGCGATGGTGACGTGTACCGCGTCTACGCCCCCTTCACGCATCTGGCGAAAGACCTTTTCCGACCATTTGCAGTATTGAAGGTTGTCGATCCGCATCAGTCGTCTTTTTTCAGGTTCAGTGCTGACATCGCACTTTTGCCCAGTTCGATCCCGGCAAACGGGCCGCCGTGGCGATAATGCGAGGGGTTTTGTGGATCAAGCGGCGCGCAGTTGGCATAAATCTCTTCGGCAAACTGTTCTGCATTGTCCTGTGGACGGTACCCCAGATGCGCAGCCCCTGAATTGTCCACCGGCGCGCGATCATTGTTCGAGATGCCGTAAATAATGGAGAAGCCGGTGATCGGTGTGTCGATGGCCCGTTTCACAAGGCGGATCATATCAGGATAGCTGAGCCAACTGCCCACAGCCCGCGGGTTGGTCACATCTGCGCAGGAATAAATGCGCAGGCAGACGGCTTCGATCCCGCGCTTTTCCCAATACATGCGCCCCAGATCTTCGGCAAAACACTTGGCCAGACCATAGAAGGTGTCAGGGCGGTGCGGAACGTCGATGCCGATGTGCTCGTTCTTGGGGTACATGCCGACCGCATGGATGGACGAGGCATAGACAATCCGGCGCACGCCGTGGCGATGCGCGGCCTCCCAGATATTGTAGGCACCGATGAAATTCGGCCCCAACAACTCTTCGAACGGTCCCTCGTCCACGATTGCACCGAAATGAATGACCATGTCGGCCCCGTCCAGCAGGGGTTCGATGGCGGCCATGTCGGCAAGGTCGGCTTTGACATAGGTTTCGTTCGCGGCCAGCCCGTCTAGGGAGTCCACAATGTCCGTGGACAGCAATTCATCACAGATTGCGGCCAAGGGCGCGCGCAGACGCGAGCCAAGACTGCCTGCCGCACCTGTCAGAACCAGTTTCTTCATATGTACGCCCTTTTTTTCAGATCACTGCCTTCTCAACGATCGGGCGGCTTTGCACAACCCGGTCAAAATGGAATGGCGTCAGGTCCAGAGTGCGATAAGCGCCGTGGGTCAACCATTCAGCCGTGCCCCGCCCCATCGCCGGAGACTGCTGCAACCCATGACCGGAAAAGCCGTTCAGGAAAATGAAATTGCCCACCTCAGGATGGGGACCCGTGATCGCGTTGTGATCCAGCGTGTTCATCGCATAATGCCCAGTCCACTCGCTGGTCACCTTGATCGCCTCGAACTGGGGGATGCGCGTGGCGAGGATCGGCCAGACGTGCGTTTCGAACAGGCTGTGGTCCATGGCAAAATCGTCAGGATCGACAGCCGGGTCCACGTCAGCGTGCCCACCACATTGATAGGTTCCTCCGCCATTCTCGCGCACATGCACGCCAGAAGGGTCAATGGTCAGGGGCAGGTCGCGCTCCAGTGGTTCCTGTGCCGAAAACACCCAGCTGAAGCGTTTGCGCGGCTCCACCGGAATGTCGATGCCTGCCATTCGGGCCGTGCGCGCCGCACGCGGTCCGGAGGCGTTGACCACCTGGCCACATGCAATCACTTCGCCGCTGGCCAGCGTGACGCTGTCCACACGAGTACCGCTTGAATTCAGTGTCATATCGGTGACTTCGTTCTGAATGTACTCGGCGCCGCTTTCGCGCGCCTGCCTGCGCCACGCATCAAAGATCGCGGCACCGTCAAAATACCCCTCGTTGTGTGTGTTGATGGACCCCAGCACGATGTCATCCACGTTGTAGAACGGATAGGCCGCCTTGATTTCATCAGGGGTCAGCAACCGAGTCGGTGTGCCTGCGGCATGTTGCACCTTGGCGTTGCTGCGCAACGTATCGGCAAAACTGTCTGTGGCGGCCAGATACATATAGCCGAAATTTCGGATCTTGAGGTCAGGCACCCGGTCATCCCCGCCCATATGCTGACGCGCATTCTGCACGAATTCCGCCCCAAACTGACTGATGCGCACGTTCAACTCGGTCGAAAATTGCTGGCGGATGCAGCTGTTGGTGTGTGCGGTGGAACAGCTGGCATAGCTCATGTCGCGCTCGATCACGAGGACAGAGCCGTCAAAGTCCGCCGTATTGGTCAAAAACCATGCCGTTGAAGACCCCATCATCGCACCACCAATGATCACGACGTCATAGGAGTTTTTCTGTGGTGTCGCCATGTTCACCCTTCTGTGCAAAGCATTGATCGCTCTGCACACCTTGGGGTTAAACCGCGATATAGGCCAGACGCGTTTTTCACGGCGCACAACAATCAGGCAGCGCGCCCGCGCTTGCATCGCGTTGTGAAAGGCGATGGGGCAAACCCACGGCATAGTTGCGCGGGGACATTGGCAACACCCGTGTTCTGTCCGACCTACAGGCGTGGCCAGTGACATGAAGATAGCCGTGGTAGAACCCGATCCGGAGCGCGCGCGCGAGATTATTGACGCGCTCACCGAAGACGGCTGGGACGACGTGGTTGTATTGGGTGATGTCATTGGGCTGGCGCGCAAGCTGAATGCGTTGAACCCGGACCTCGTCCTGATTGATCTGGCCAATCCCAGTCGCGACGCGCTTGAACAGATCAGCGCCGCGTCCGATGCGCAAAGCAGACCCGTGGCCATGTTCGTGGACCATTCGGATGACGAAATGACCCAAGCCGCCGTTACGGCGGGCTTGTCGGCCTATGTGGTCGGCGCGTTGCAGCCCGAGCGGATCAGGCCGGTGCTCAAGACCGCCATCGCCCGGTTCCAGATGATGAGCCAGATGCGGCTGGAGCTTGAAGCTGCCAAACAGGCGCTGGCGGATCGAAAGACGGTCGATCGCGCCAAAGGCATGATTATGCGCGCGCGCGGGATTGGCGAGGAAGAGGCCTATGCCCTCTTGCGCAAGACGGCGATGTCCCAAAACCGCAAGGTGATTGAAGTGGCACAGGCCTTGCTGACTGCATCGGACCTGCTGTCATGAGCACGATCCTGCTGAATTGCGGCTATGTCCCGCTGGTGGACAGTGCGCCCCTGATTGTCGCGCAAGAACTGCGCTTTGCCGCGGATGAAGGGATCGGTCTGAACCTCTTGCCCCAACCCTCATGGGCCGCGCTACGCGATTTGCTGGCGCTGGGGCATCTGAATGTCGCGCATATGCTGTCGCCGATGCCGACGGCAATGTCGCTGGGTCTGAGCGGACCACCGGCGCAAGTGGATGCGCTGATGGTGCTGTCGGCAAACGGGACGGTGATCGGTGTGTCGTCAATGATGGCGGACGCGATGCGGGCCAAGGGCTGGCATGGCGGCTTTGATGACCCGGAGGCCACGGCCCCCCCGATGCTCGCCGCTTTGAACCGACCGCTTCGCGTGGGCGTGCCGTTTCCCTATTCGATGCACCGGTTGCTGTTTGAATACTGGATGCGGCATTCCGGCGGGAGCCCGGACATGCAGATCATAACGACACCGCCCCCTTTGATGGCGGATGCCGTGTCTTCGGGTGAGTTGGACGTGTTTTGCGTCGGCGAACCTTGGGGGTCAGTGGCTGTCAGTGCAGGTGTCGGTGAATTGATCCTGCCCGGCGTGGCCATCTGGGCGCAGGCGCCCGAAAAGGTGCTGGCGGCACGGCGGGTCTGGATTGATGACAATGCAACAGCCGTATCCGGCCTGATGCGGGCTGTCTCACGTGCGGCGCGCTGGCTTGATCAGCCTGACAACCGGGAGCTTGCGATCGAAATCCTTGTGCGCAGCGCGCATCTGAACCTGCCCGTTTCCGCGGTGGAACATGCCCTGACAGGCCGGTTTGCGACCCGCGCGGGTGGGCCGCCGGTGCACGTCCCGGACTTTGTGCGTTTCTATGACCGGGCAACAAACTTCCCCTGGCGCAGTCAGGCGGCGTGGATGGGCGAGCAGATCAGCCACCTTACGGGCATCGATCCAGCGCACGCCATCGCGGTCGCCCAAGACACGATGCGCCCCGATTCTTACCGGATGCATTTGGGGCCTTTGGGCGTCGATATGCCCGGTGCGTCGGCCAAAGTTGAAGGCGCACTGGCGCATTCCACGGCAGTTGCGTCCACAAAAGGGCAGATGATTCTCGGGCCGGATGCTTTCTTTGACGGCAAAACCTACGATTTCACGCCCGTTAAATGATGAAAAAATGAGCATGCGCTGCATTGCAGAAAAAAAACGGGGTGATTCACGAAAACCTTGTTGTCGGGCGAGAGCACAGAGCAGTAGCTTGGTGTCAACGAAGCAAAGACGCGTCTGCCCGCCTCCATAGACGGAGGCAATCAAATAAGAGCAAAGCCGCTCGATCCGGGTCACGCGTTCCTCCTCCCTCGCGTCCGGTTCGGGCGGTTTTTTTCGTTTTCAACAAGGGAAAAACCATGACACGACTACTGACTGCTGTTGGAACTGTTGCCGCCCTGATGGGGTCTGTGGCACATGCCGAATTGCTTGATCTTGAAAAGGACGAACTGACCTTTGGCTTTATCAAGCTGACCGACATGGCGCCTCTCGCCATCGCTTACGAGAATGGCTACTTCGAAGATGAGGGGCTGTTTGTGACCCTCGAGGCGCAAGCCAACTGGAAGGTTCTGCTGGACGGTGTGATCGACGGACAGCTTGACGGCGCCCACATGCTTGCAGGTCAGCCCCTGGCGGCCACCATCGGCTATGGCACCGAGGCGCACATTATCACGCCCTTCTCCATGGACCTGAACGGCAACGGCATCACGGTTTCCAATGAAATCTGGGAAGAGATGAAGCCGCACGTGCCGCTGATGGATGATGGCCGCCCACAGCACCCGATCAGCGCCGAGGCCCTTGCCCCAGTCGTCGAGGACTACAAGGACCAAGGCCTGCCCTTCAACATGGGCATGGTTTTCCCGGTCTCTACCCACAACTACGAAATTCGCTACTGGCTCGCCGCTGGTGGCCTTGAGCCCGGTTTTTACAGCCCCGAAGACGTGTCCGGCCAGATCGGCGCGGATGTGTTGCTGAGCGTCACCCCACCCCCACAAATGCCCGCCACAATGGAAGCGGGTACGATATATGGGTATGCCGTGGGTGAGCCATGGAACCAGCAGGCCGTTTTCAAAGGCATCGGCGTGCCGGTCATCACCGATTATGACATGTGGAAGAACAACCCCGAGAAAGTGTTTGGCATCAACGCCGACTTTGCCGAAGAGAACCCAAACACCACGCTTGCCATCACCAAAGCGCTGATCCGGGCCGCCATCTGGCTGGATGAAAACGACAACGCCAACCGCGAGGAAGCGGTCGAAATCCTGTCCCGCTCGGAATATGTGGGCGCGGATTACGAGGTGATCGCGAACTCGATGACGGGCTTCTTCGAGTTCGAAAAGGGCGACCGTCGCCCGGCCCCCGACTTCAACGTGTTCTTCCGCTACAACGCGACCTACCCTTTCTATTCGGACGCCATCTGGTACCTGACGCAAATGCGCCGCTGGGGTCAGATCGCCGAGGCCAAATCGGATCAGTGGTACTTTGACACCGCCGCGGAAGTCTACAAACCCGCCATCTACCTCGAAGCCGCGCGCATGCTGGTGGACGAAGGTCTGGCCAACGAGGCGGACTTCCCCTGGGACAGCGACGGGTTCAAACCGGCCACGCCTGCCGAGGATATCATCGACGGTATTCCGTATGACGGCAAAGCGCCCAACGCCTACCTCGAAAGCCTGCCGATCGGGTTGAAAGGTGACCAGAAGGTCGTTGGCAATCAGGTCGAAGGCTAAACCTGACAACAGAGAGGTGGGCAACATGCCCACCTTACGCTGCAACGCAGCACCACACGACCAGAACAAGGCGGCTTGCCCAAAAACCGGGCACGCGGCACCGCAGTAAAACGACCCGTCACAGCCGATGCACAGCGTGTGCACAGAACGTGCACCACCGCAGCGCAGCACCACCCGTTTTCCCGGCATGACGCCCGCCGGACCGCGCCAGATACCAGAGCCAGGAGAGACCTGACATGACCGCCATAGACCCATCCGACCTGCAAGACGACGCCCGCGAGGCCCGCCGCCAGCGTTTGTTCACCCGCATCAATACGGCGGACAAATGGTTTCAGGTGCTGGGCCTGTCGTGGGTCACGCCCGTTCTGAAAGCCGCCGCCGGCGACAACCCAAAAGCGCAGATGAGCGAAATCTGGCGCCTGCTGGGTGTGCCTCTGCTGGCCATCGCGATGTTTCTGGCCGCGTGGGCCGCACTGGCCCCCACGGTTCAGACGTCGCTGGGGGCCATTCCCGGGCCTGCACAGGTCTGGGAACAGGTCGGCAACCTCAATGATGATGCGATCCGCGAGCGAGAAAAAGAGGCCGCCTTTTATGTCCGGCAGGACGAACGCAATGCCAAGCTGATTGCCGAAGGTCGCGAAGACCGGGTCAAGGAGCGGGTCTATACCGGCAAGCCGACCTACTACGACCAGATCTGGACATCGATCAAGACTGTGTTCTTTGGTTTTCTACTGGCGTCGATCATCGCCATTCCTCTGGGGATTGCGGCCGGTCTGAGCCCAATTGTCAGTGCCGCCATCAACCCTCTTATTCAGGTGTTCAAACCTGTCTCGCCCCTGGCCTGGCTGCCCATCGTGACCATGGTCGTTTCGGCGACCTATGCCACGGACGGGGACGGCTGGTTTGCCAAATCCTTCCTGAACTCGGCCATCACGGTGACCTTGTGTTCTCTGTGGCCCACGCTGATCAACACGACCTTGGGTGTGTCGAGCATCGACAAGGATCTGGTCAGCGTCTCCAAAGTTCTGAAAATGAACACGTGGACCAAGGTGACCAAGCTGGTGCTGCCTTCGGCGCTGCCGCTGATCTTTACCGGTCTGCGTCTGTCCCTTGGTGTGGGCTGGATGGTTCTGATTGCTGCTGAGATGCTGGCGCAGAACCCAGGTCTGGGCAAATTCGTCTGGGACGAGTTCCAAAACGGATCCTCGCAAAGCCTCGCCAAGATCATGGTGGCCGTCTTTACCATCGGCATCATCGGCTTCCTGCTGGACCGTCTGATGTACGCCATCCAGTCCATGTTCACCTTCACGAACAACCGGTGATCGACATGATTGTTTTTGACAACGTTTCCAAATCCTACGGCTCGGGCACGCACCGCACGGACGTTCTGAAGAACATCAGCCTTGAAGTTCAAGAGGGTGAGTTCTTGGTCCTGCTGGGCTTTTCCGGGTCGGGCAAGACCACGCTGATCAACCTGATGGCGGGCCTTGATACGCCGACCACTGGCTCCGTGACCTTCAAGGGTGCGCCCGTCACCGGCCCCGGCCCTGAGCGCGGCGTAATTTTCCAAAGCTATTCCCTGATGCCCTGGCTGACGGTGAACGGCAACGTGCGGCTCGCCGTGGACACTGTGCACGCCAGCCTGAGCAAGGAAGAGCGCGCCGCAAAGGTGGATCACTATGTGAAGATGGTTGGTCTGTCCCACGCCGCGTCGCGCCGACCTGCCGAGTTGTCGGGTGGTATGCGCCAGCGGGTCAATGTTGCTCGTGCTTTGGCCATGAGCCCGGAGATGTTGCTGCTGGACGAGCCGCTGTCGGCCCTCGATGCCCTGACCCGCGCCAACCTCGCCGACGAGATCGAGCATATCTGGGAAGCGGACAAGAAGACGTGCGTTCTGATCACCAATGACGTGGACGAGGCGATCATTCTGGCCGACCGCATCATTGCGCTGAACCCGGACGGGACGCTTGGCGAGGAATTCAAGGTCACCATCACCCGCACCCGCGACCGGATGGAGATGAACCACAATGACGAATTCAAACGCCTGCGCGCAGATGTGACCAAGTACCTGATGGATGTCGGGATCGAGGCCAAGATCGAAGGCAGCAAGATACTGCCCGATGTCACCCCGATCCACGGCGTGCCCACTGCGGTGGCTGACGCCCAGAAGGGCATGATCGAGAACCGGTTCCTCGATTTCTCGATGCTGCACAAGGTATACCCCACGCCGAAGGGGCCGCTGACCGTGGTCGAAGATTTCGACCTCAAGATCAACAAGGGCGAATTCATCTCGCTGATCGGCCACTCGGGTTGCGGCAAATCCACCGTGCTGACGATGGCCGCTGGTCTAAACGAGATTTCCAAGGGTGCGATCAAGCTGGATGGCCGCCATGTCGAAGGCGCGGACCCGGAACGGGCCGTTGTCTTCCAGTCCCCCAATCTGTTTCCGTGGCTGAGTGCCCGCGAGAACGTGGCGATTGGGGTGGACAAGGTCTACCCCTCTGCCAGCCGCGCGGAGCGGCAGGATGTCGTCGACTACTACCTGGAGCGGGTCGGTTTGGCCGATGCGATGGACAAGCAGGCCGACAGCCTGTCCAACGGCATGAAACAGCGGGTTGGTATTGCCCGTGCCTTTGCATTGTCTCCCAAGCTCCTCCTACTGGACGAACCGTTCGGCATGCTGGACAGCCTCACCCGCTGGGAGTTGCAAGAGGTCCTGATGGAGGTGTGGAGCCGCACCAAGGTCACCGCCATTTGCGTGACCCATGATGTGGATGAGGCGATCCTGCTGGCCGATCGCGTGGTCATGATGACAAACGGACCGCAAGCGACCATCGGCAAGATCGTGGACGTTGGCCTGCCCCGGCCGCGCACACGCAAGGCGCTGCTGGAACACCCGGACTACTACAACTACCGTCAGGACGTGCTTGATTTCCTCGAGGAGTACGAGCACGGGGCCAAGCCCAAGTCGCCGCCCTCTGGCGGGTCATCCAAGACCCCTGCCCCTCAAAACCCCAAGATAGCTGCGGAGTGAGCCCATGACCCCTGATCAGATAGACAGAGTCCACGAGAGCTTTGCCCGGGTGGTGCCGATCAAGGATGCGGCAGCCGAGATGTTCTATGCCCGCCTCTTCGAAATCGCACCTGAGGTTCGCCCGATGTTCAAGAGCGACATGACGGAACAGGGAACGAAGCTGATGGCCACCCTTGGCGCCGTGGTGAACGGATTGAAATCCCTTGAGACCATCGTGCCGGTGGCTGAAAGGCTGGCAGTCGGACACGTCGCATACGGGGTAAAGGCCGAACACTACCCCTTTGTCGGGGCTGCGTTGATCGACACGTTGCAAAAGGGTCTGGGTGACGCGTTCACGCCAGATGTGAAATCATCCTGGGAGACCGCCTATGCCACTCTGTCCGGCGTCATGATTGCCGCAGCCTACCCCAAAGCGGAGGCCGCACAATGACACAGGATATCATCGTCATCGGGGCAGGCATGGCCACGGGCCGCGCGCTGGAACACCTTTTTGACGCAGGCGCGGACGTGAACGTCACCCTGTTCAACGCAGAACCGCGCGGCAACTACAACCGGATCATGCTTTCGCCCGTTCTGGCGGGCGACAAGACCTACGAAGAGATCGTGACCCATGACGCTGACTGGTACGCGGCCAACGGCGTGACCTGCCGCTTTGGCGAGCGGGTGGCCGGGATCGATCGGACGGCCAAGACGGTTACTGCCGAAAATGGCGATGTGTTGCCTTATGACAAGTTGATCTTTGGCACGGGGTCGAACCCGTTCATGATCCCGCTGCCGGGGCACGATCTGGAAGGCGTGATTGCCTACCGCGATCTGGAAGACACCGAGCGGATGATGTCCCTTGGCCCGGACAACAAGGTCGTCGTCATTGGCGGTGGTCTGCTTGGCCTGGAAGCCGCTGCGGGCATGGCCGCACGCGGCGTTGATGTCACAGTGGTGCACATCATGGGGCACCTGATGGAACGCCAGTTGGACGAAGCCGCTGGCTATTTGCTGCGCAAGGCGCTGGTGGACAAGGGCATCGCCGTCATGTGTCAGGCAAATTCCAAGGAAATCCTTGGAGCAGACGGGCGTGTGCGGGCCTTGTTGCTTGATGATGGCACCGAACTTCCCTGTGATCTGCTGGTCATGGCTGTCGGCATTCGCCCGAACGTCGCATTGGCCAAAGAGGCCGGGTTGGCCGTTGGACGTGGCATTCACGTCGATGACCAGATGGTCACATCGGATGCTGACGTTCTGGCCGTCGGGGAATGCGTCGAACATGACGGCGCGATCTTTGGCCTCGTCGCGCCGCTTTATGATCAGGCGAAAGTGGCCGCACAGACGATTATGGGACAAGAGGCTGCCTTTGTTCAGAAGGAGCTGAGCACCAAGCTGAAGGTGACGGGGTGTGATCTGTTCAGTGCGGGCGACTTTGCCGATGGTGAGGGGCGCGAGGACATCGTGTTCCGCGATCCCGGACGCGGCGTCTATCGACGACTGGTGATCGAAGACGGTGTCGTGATTGGCGCGGTGATGTATGGCGACACGGCCGACAGTAACTGGTTCTTTGGCCTGATCCGCGACAAGACCGACATCGCAGACATGCGCGAAACCCTGATCTTTGGCCCGGCCTATCAGGGGGGTGCCCCCCTGGACCCGTTGGCGGCCGTTGCAGCCTTACCGCGTGACGCGGAAATCTGTGGCTGTAACGGCATTTGCAAGGGGACGATTGAGGACGCGATCGCAGAGGGGGCGAGCGATCTGGGCGCTGTGCGCAGCGTCACAAAGGCGTCAGGTTCCTGCGGAACCTGTACGGGGCTGGTCGAACAGGTTCTGGCTGTCACTTTGGGAGACGCATTCGTCATGCCCACCGCCCAGCCGATGTGTGGATGTACTGACCTCAGCCACGAAGACGTGCGGCGCATGATCAAGGGACAGGAATTGAAGAGCATGGCCGCCGTCTGGCAGGAATGCGCGTGGAAAACGGTCGATGGGTGCCATGTCTGTCGTCCGGCGCTGAACTACTACCTGATTGCGGACTGGCCACTGGAGTATCTGGACGACCCGCAGTCGCGCTTTATCAACGAGCGCAAACACGCAAATATCCAGAAAGACGGCACTTTTTCCGTTGTGCCGCGCATGTGGGGCGGCATCACCACCCCGGATGAGTTGCGCGCGATTGCAGATGCAGCGGACAAGTTCAACGTGCCGACTGTCAAGGTTACGGGCGGTCAGCGCATTGATTTGCTGGGCGTGAAGGGCGAGGATTTGCCCGCCATCTGGTCTGATCTGAACGACGCCGGCATGGTCTCGGGTCATGCCTATTCCAAAGGGTTGCGCACCGTAAAAACCTGTGTGGGCACCGATCACTGTCGCTTTGGAACGCAGGACTCCACCGGGCTTGGCATCAAACTGGAGAAAGCGCTGTGGGGCGCATGGACGCCGCACAAACTGAAACTGGGTGTGTCGGGCTGCCCGCGCAACTGCGCCGAAGCCACGTGCAAGGATATCGGTGTCGTTTGCGTCGACAGTGGTTATCAGATTGGCATCGGGGGCGCGGCCGGCATGGATGTGCGCGAGGTCGAACGACTGATTGATGTGCCCACCGAGGAAGAGACGATCGCCGTCATCAAGGCGATGAGCCAACTGTACCGCGAAAACGCCAAGTATCTGGACCGGATCTACAAATGGATGAACAAGGTCGGGCTGGAGTGGATACGCGAGCGTATTGCCGATCCTGAAGAGCGCGCTGCCCTCGTGGCCCGGTTTGATCTGTCCCAGACGATCTACCAGAAGGACCCGTGGGCCGAACATGCGTTGAAAAAGGCAGAGATCTATCAACCTTTGGCCAACCTTTCCTTGGAGGCAGCGGAATGAGCGACTGGATTGATATTGCAGCCCTTTCTGACATTCCATTGCGCGGTGCGCGTGTAGTAAAAACGCGCGCGGGCTGTGTTGCCGTGTTTCGCACCGCCTCTGATCAGGTGTTTGCGCTGGACAACACCTGCCCACACAAGGCCGGACCATTGGCCGAGGGGATTGTGCACGGGGCTGCGGTGACGTGCCCGCTGCACAACTGGGTCATTTCCTTGGAAACGGGCCTTGTTCAAGGTGCGGACGAAGGGGAGGTTGCGACCTATCCAGCCCGAGTCGAGGCCGGGCGTATCCTGCTGGATGCCACCCGTCTGCGTGGTGAGCGTGCCGCATGAACACTTGCACAACCTGTCCATACTGTGGCGTAGGCTGTGGGGTAATCGCCTCGCCGGATGGTACAATCAAGGGTGATCCGGATCATCCGGCGAACTATGGGCGATTGTGCTCCAAAGGGTCCGCACTGGGGGAAACGATCGACCTTGATGGCCGTCTGCTGGCCCCGCGCATCGCCGGTGAAGAGGTAGACTGGGACAGTGCGACCAAGCTTGTTGCGCGCCGGTTTTCCGAGGCCATTCGTGAGCACGGCCCGGACAGTGTGGCCTTTTATGTCTCGGGCCAGTTGCTGACCGAAGACTACTACGTCGGCAACAAGCTGATGAAAGGGTTCATCGGGTCGGCGAATATTGACACGAATTCAAGGCTTTGCATGGCATCCTCCGTTGCAGGTCACAAGCGTGCTTTTGGCAGCGACACGGTGCCCGGCACGTATGAAGATCTGGAAGAGGCCGACCTGATCGTATTGGTTGGATCAAACCTCGCCTGGTGCCATCCTGTTCTTCACCAGCGCATAGCGGCGGCCAAAGCGGCACGCCCCGGCATGCGTGTGGTCAACGTTGACCCGCGCCGCACGGCCACGTCACAACTGGCCGATTTGCATCTGCAGATTGCGCCGGATGGCGACATTGCGCTGTTCAACGGGTTGCTTGCGCATATTGCGGCCAAGGGACATGTGAACGACGCCTATGTCAGTACGCATGTGAATGGTTTTGCCGCCTCAGTCGCGGCTGCCGAGTGCACCAATCCGCGCGACAGCGGGCTTAGCGCAGAGGCTCTGGCACAGTTTTACGCGATGTGGGCCGGCACCGAAAAGGTCGTGACCGTTTATTCGCAAGGCGTCAATCAGTCGGCCTGCGGGTCCGACAAGGTCAATGCCATCCTGAACTGCCATCTGGCAACGGGCCGCATCGGGCGCCCGGGTATGGGACCGTTTTCCGTCACGGGTCAGCCCAACGCAATGGGCGGTCGAGAGGTGGGTGGGCTCGCCAATATGCTGGCCAACCACTTGGACATCGAAAACGCCGAGCATCGTGACACCGTGCAGACGTTCTGGCAAAGCCCGACCATCTGCACCGCTCCGGGCCTGAAGGCCGTGGATCTGTTTCAGGCCTGTGCTGAGGGCAAAATCAAGGCGTTGTGGGTGATGTCCACCAACCCTGCGGCCAGCATGCCTGACGCGGGCGGAGTGGCGCAAGCCATTGCAAACGTTCCATTTACCGTCGTCTCGGACATCATGGTGCGCACGGACACCTGCGATCTGGCAGACGTACTGCTGCCCGCTGCGGGCTGGGGCGAAAAAGACGGAACAGTCACCAACTCCGAGCGCCGAATTTCGCGTCAGCGGGCCTTTTTGCCAGTGCCCGGGGAGGCCCGCCCGGACTGGCAAATCATCTGCGATGTGGCCTGCAAAATGGGTTTTGGTGCAGCCTTTGACTTTGACAGCCCGGTGTCCGTGTTTCGGGAATATGCCGCACTTTCCGCCGCAATGACCCGGTTCGGGCGCGACTTCGATGTCAGCGGCCTGGTCGACATTTCGGATGAAGACTACGCAGCTTTCAGACCCACCCAGTGGCCCGTTTCAGAACGGAACGAGGCGGGAGGCCGCTTTTTCGCGGACGGTCAGTTTTTTCACCCAGACAGACGCGCGCGTATGCTGCCGATTGCCACACCTCTGACCAATGTGGCCGGCGGGTTCCAGCTGAATACAGGTCGCATCCGCGATCAGTGGCACACCATGACCCGCACCGGAAAATCTGCGCGCCTTGGGGCGCATATGGCGGAGCCTTACATAGAACTTCACCCCGATGATGCTGCGCAACTTGGCGTCGATGCGGCGGAACTGGTCGAGATCGAAGCCGGTGGCCAGCGCAGTCTGCTGCGCGCCCTTCCGACGGACCGCGTGGCCAAGGACACACTGTTTGCCCCAATGCACTGGACACGTCAGCGCAGCGCATCCGGGCCGGTGAATGCCGTGGTACATACCCGCGTTGATCCGGTCTCGGGCCAGCCTGCGCTTAAATCGGGGCGGGTTTCGGCACGCAAGTTCAACGCGGCCTGGTATGCCTTTGTCGCCTCGTCAAAGCCTATTCGGCACTACGGGGCCTATTGCGCAGTCGCCCGCACCGCAACTGGCTGGCAGGCAGAAGTGGCAGATGCGCGGCCTCTCAGCGATGCGCTGGCAGCGTTCAAGGTTCTCACCTCTGCACAGGGAGGCGAAATCAGCGAAATGCATGATGGAACAGCCGGTCTTGTCCGCATCGCGCACCGCATCGAGGGCGCATTGAACGCGGTCATGTTCTGCGCGCCTGCCCCGGTTGCGGTGTCGAGGTCCCTTGTCATCGCGTTGATCGGAACGGAAACCATGGTGTCGGACGCGCTGTCGGGTCGCGCGCGCGGCACCGCCCCGGACCCCGGTGCAACAGTCTGTGCTTGCATGGGCGTTGGGTTGAATGACCTGCGCCGCGCAGTTGCGGCCGGGGCCGACAGTATCGAGGCCCTAGGACAAGCGACAGGGGCGGGAACAAATTGCGGCGCCTGCCGCCCGGAGCTTGCCGGGCTCTTGTTGCCGGCCACGGACGCCATTGCTGCCGAGTAGAACAGGAGCTTAAGCCCATGAAAACTTTCCCAATGTTCCTGACAATGACCGGTCGCCGCGTTGTGATTGTGGGCGGTGGCGAGCAGGCAGCACAGAAGTGTCGCCTGATGCTCAAGACCGAAGCGCAGATCGAGGTTCTGGCCGACGGGCTCGACGTCGAGTTGCACAGTCTGGCGCAGTCGGGTCGCATCACGTGGAGCCGTGGCCCGATCACGCCTGCGCAGTTTAACGATGCGGCCCTCGTTTTTGTTGCGACCGGGTGCCCGGCGCAGGATGCGTGTTTGCACATGTTGGCAAAGGCCGCCGGTGCGGTGGTCAACGTGGTCGATCAGCCCGATTTGTGTGATGCCATTACCCCGTCGATCATTGACCGTGACCCGGTTGTTGTCGCCATTGGCACCGAAGGGACCGCACCCGTTCTGGCCCGTCAGATCAAGACCCGGCTGGAAGAGATGCTGGAACCCCGCCTTGGCGATCTGGCCGCGCTTGCTGGCCGGTTGCGTGGCTTTGCCGCTGCCCGCCTTGGTCCGCGTCAGCGTCGCGACTTGTGGGCGTGGGTCTTTAACGGACCGGTGCGGGATCAGCACAGCCAGGAGGGCGATGCGCCTGTTGCCGCCGCAATCAAGGCCGTCATCGCATCCGGCAAAGTGCCTGAAAAAGGCCCCGCCCCTGTCGCCCTCGTCGGGGCTGGGCCGGGCAGCAGTGACCTGATCACCTTGCGCGGCGTCCAGCGCCTGCAAGAGGCGGATGTCATTTTCTATGATCGTCTGGTTGACCCCGGCGTTTTGGAACTGGCCCGCCGGGATGCTGAACGGGTCTATGTCGGCAAGGAACCGGGGTGTCATGCCTGGCCCCAAGATCGGATCAACAGCCTGATTGTGTCCGCCGCCTTGCGCGGACAGCGTGTTGTTCGCCTCAAATGCGGCGACCCGGGCGTTTTTGCGCGGGGCGCGGAAGAGGCAGAGGCGCTGAGCGACGCTGGATTGGCTTATGAAATCGTGCCCGGTGTGACGGCCGCCAGCGGTGCTGCGGCTGCTGTCGGCGGTTTTCTGACGGAACGGGGTAAGACGGACACGTTGGTTCTGACCACTGGGCGCAAGGCGGATGCGACCGAGCGCCCCGATTGGGTCCAGCATCTGAGCGCACGCAGCAATGTCGCCGTGTACATGGGCGTGCAAAGTGCCGCGCAGATCACGGACGTTCTGCGCGAGGCGGGATTGGTCGATGACGTGCAGGTGACGGCTGTGAGCAATGCCCAGCGCGCCGACCAGAAAGTGTTGGAGTGTGCTGCAGGAGATTTGGTGGATCGGATTGCACAAGAAAATCTGGTCAGCCCGGCGATCCTGTTTCTACGGCACACCGACGAGGCGGCGACCACAACGCAAACGGCCCCGATGGCGCTGCGCGCAGTCTAGCGATCCAGTTGCTGGGTTTGCCGGTCAGACCCGTGCGGTTCATTCATCGGCACGTCAGGCAGAATTCACCATACGCATCGCGCCGGCACACTTGAGCCTGTGTCCCTGCATCGGCGTCCTTGTTGTATGCCGTCATATGCCAAAAAACCTGTGACAGAACTGCATCGCCTCGCTGTCTTTCTGTTGTCTTGGACCCGTTTTTTAAGCATAGGTAGCGCTAACACAGGAGCCCCGCTGCGGGGCCTTTTATTGTTTGAGGAGACTCAGGATGCGCGAATGGTGGCGAGACGCGGTGATCTATCAGATCTACCCTCGGTCCTTTCAGGACGACAATGGTGACGGCATCGGTGATCTTCCGGGGATCACGCGCCGCTTGGATCATGTCGCCTCTTTGGGCGTGGACGCGATCTGGCTGTCCCCGTTCTTTACCTCACCCGACAAGGACATGGGCTATGACGTGTCGGACTATACCGGGGTCAATCCGCTGTTCGGCACGGTCGAGGATTTCGATGCATTGACGGCCCGGGCGCATGAACTTGGCCTGAAGGTCATCATCGATCAGGTGCTGTCGCACAGCTCTGATCAGCACCCGTGGTTCGAAGAAAGCCGCCAGAACAAGACCAACCCCAAGGCGGATTGGTACGTGTGGGCGGACCCGAAGAAAGACGGCAGTGCGCCCAAACAACTGGCCGTCGGTC
>JBCBDZ010000024.1:0-26609 GCA_038529225.1 Pseudomonadota bacterium
AACGCGCTGACGACCTATGACGGGTACGCCCTGACCCGCCGGGGAGAAGCTGCGCGTTGACCGGCGTGCCGGGCGTGTTGATCAGGATCGCGGGGATCGCGCCGCCATACATGGATGACCCATAGACCCCAAGCAGCAGCACAAGGCTGACCAGATCGTCAAGGAACACGGTCGCCGGAAGCAGGATCGCGATGGCAATAGCCGGGCCAATGCCGGGAACAGCTCCGATAGCCAGCCCGCCCACGGATCCAATCAGGATCGCGGCCAGCACGGGCCAGCTTGCAAGATTGTCGATGCCTGCCCACAGCGCCTCCATCTCAGAACCACACTTGCATGAAAGTCTCAAGGGTCTGAGGCAGTTGGTCATAGAGCCAGATGTTCACCGGCGTGCGGATTTGAAGACCCGAGCGGAACACAACGACAATGGCAAAGCTGGCCGCAAGGCAGATGCCGAACCAGCGCAGACCGCGATAGCCCAGTCGCCATGGTAAAGCGGTTCCCAGAAGAAGCGTTGCCACCAGATAGCCAAGCACCGGCACGAGCAGTGTGTAAGCCACGAACCAGGCGACAAACTCCAGCGCGCGCAGCCATTGCAGCAACTCATGCCCGACGGCAGTGGGTTGTTTGAACCGCGCGCGCCATGCGTACGCCCGCCATGCTCCCCGCAGGTTCCAAAGGGCGGCAGGCACCAGGATGCACACACAGACCAGCGGCGCAAACCACCCCTGCTTGATGATACGGCCCAAGCGCGACAACCGTCCTTCGGGGGCTGTGACGCCAAACTGGTCCATCCAGTAGCGCGCCATGTTCGCGGGGAGCTTGCGATCCTCCCACCCCGTCTGGCTGAAGAAAGCGATGAGGAAAAAGAGTGCGACACAGACCATAAACAGCGAAAACACCAAATCCCCGCGTGTGCGGCGAAAGTCGTTCACGTCCTCAACGTTGATCCGCTTTGCCGGGGGGCAGACGCTGGTAAATCCACGGCCCGCCACGTCCGAGCGCACCGGGGCGTCCCGCACTGCACTTTTCAGTGCCTTGGCGGACGCCCTGCTTTGCATCAGACGCTGACCGCTTTCAGGCCGGTCTCGACCGCAGACAAGATTTTGTCCACGTGATCTGCCTCCAGGATCAGAGGGGGCGACATGATCGCATTATTGGCTGAAACCCGGATCATGACGCCGTCTTCATAGGCGGCCTTCTGGAAGTCGAGCGGGACAGACTTGCCCGCCGGCGCCTTGCTGGTCTGGTCGCTGACCAACTCGATGGCACACATCAACCCTTCTCCGCGCACGTCGCCAATCACGTCGTACCGGGTGGCAAGTTCCTGCAGTCCCGCTTTGAGTTTCGGACCCAACAGGGCCGCGTTTTCCCATGGCCGGATTCGCATGGTTTCCGTCATGCAGGCGACGGCTGCGGCGGCCCCCACCGGATGCCCGGAATAGGTATAGCCCATGTCGACCGACGCCGCGCCGGAATCATCATCTTCGAACACCGACACGACCCGATCCGAAATCATCACGGCACCAAATGGGAAATACCCGTTGGTGATGGCCTTGGCCGTGCACATAAGATCAGGCTGGACGCCCCAGTGTCGCGACCCGGTGGCCGATCCGGTGCGCCCGAACCCGGTGATCACTTCGTCCGCGATCAAGAGCACACCGTGCTTGTCACATATGTCGCGCACCATCGGCATGAAGGACGGGTGCGGCGGCAGCACGCCGCCTGCGCCCAGCACCGGCTCCATGATGAAGGCGGCTACGGTGTTAGCCCCCTGAAACGCAATCTCGCGCTCCAGCATCCCCGCAGAGAGCCTCGCCAGTTCCTCGGCCGTCTCGGCCCCGAACGGGTTCCGGTACAGGTAGGGTCCCGGAATGTGGTAGCATCCCGGCAACAGCGGTTCATAGCTGTTGCGGAACTTGGCATTGCCGTTGATCGAGGCCCCGCCAAAGTGGGTGCCGTGATACCCTTTTTCGAGGCTGATGAACTTGGTGCGCGTCCCCTCGCCCCGGATCCGGTGATATTGGCGCGCGAATTTCAACGCCACTTCGATGCTGTCAGACCCGCCAGAGGTGAAAAAGCTGCGGGTCATGCCGTCTGGCGCGAACAGATCGGCAAGCAGGTAGCCCAGCTCGATCGCCTTGTCGTTCGTGGTACCACGAAAGATCGAATAATAGGGAAGGGCGTCAAGCTGTTCTGCAATCGCCGCCTTGATGGGTGCGCAGGAATAGCCAAGATTGACGTTCCACAACCCACCCACTGCATCAATGGTGCGGTGGCCGTCCACATCCGTGATGTAGACCCCCTCGCCCTGGGTCAGAATGGTTGGTGGATTGGCAACACTGTCGGCCGGGTGAGCCATCGGTTGCCAGACTTGGCGGGCATTGTTTTCCTTCAGGAAATTGCTGTCTTTCATGACACGGCCCTTTCACGGCTGGGGGTCCAGATAGATTGAACATCGGGCGGCACGGTACCGCCCATCGCTTCGGTAATGTCGCGCCCATGGGCCATCAGCAGTCGGGCAAGGCGCGTTTCCTGTGCACTGCCGCCCCGGCTTGTTGGATAGGCGATGGAACAGGTGGCAGACGCGCGCGCAGCAGCATCGAACACCGGAATGGCAACCGAGGATACACCAAGGCGCAATGCGTCGCGGTTGCGTGCGTAGCCGCGCCGCGCGATGGATTTCAGTTCTGCCAGCAACGCGTCCTTGTCGGGCGCTTTGGCACCTGGCAGCCAAGTGCGTGGATCGGCCAGTGCCAGGTCCAGAACGCCCCCGGGGGAAAAGGCAAGGTACGCCTTGCCCGAAGACGTCGCGAACAGTGGGGGCAAACCATAGGCGTCAAAGCTGACGCGCACCGGGTGATCATGCTGTTCGGCGTGATAAACATCGACAAGGTCAAAGCCATGCAAACGGCTGACATGGACCAATTCGCCTGCTGCCCGGCTGAGCCTGTCGATCACAGTGCGCACCATTTCGACCTCGGGCACGGTGCGGGCGCGCATCCCGGCCAGTCGCGTCAATGCGGGCCCAAGTCGGTAGGCGCGCGTCGCGGCGTCCTGTTCGAGATACCCGGCCTCCTCCAATGCGCTGAGGTGCCGGTGCACGGTGGCCTTGTCCCGCCCCGTCAGACGTTGTGCATCTGACAGGCCCATTTGAGGCTGCGAGTCCGAGAACAGATCCAAGAGGTCAAGCGCTTTTGCAATGGTCGACATGGGCAAAGCTTGACGCACTGCGCGTCAGCTTGCAATATATTTTTGCGTCCATCGGTTCATTATTTGAACCTTGTCTGAGTTGTAAGCATATGACCGAGCTAGATCACAACCTCGCAACCCTCGCTCCGCATCTGGCGGAGGTTGGACGCCGTGGCATCCTCAACCACATCGCAGGCACACCGGTTCCAGCTGCAAGCGGGGCGTGGTTTGACACGACGTCGCCAGTTGATGACAGTCACATTGCGCAAGTTGCGCGCAGTGGTCCAGCCGACGTCGATGCTGCGGCCCAAGCCGCCAAGGCTGCCTTTCCTGCATGGCGCGATGTGGCGGCAACCGAGCGCAAGGCGATTCTGCACGCCATTGCCGACGGGATCGAGGCACGGGCCGAGGAAATTGCGATTTGCGAGTGTTGGGACACGGGTCAGGCGCTGCGTTTCATGTCAAAGGCGGCCCAGCGTGGTGCGGACAATTTCCGTTTTTTTGCCGACCGCGCGCTGGCAGCGCGGGATGGCGTGTCCCTGCCCTCGCCCACATTGATGAACATCACCGCCCGTGTTCCGCTGGGGCCTGTCGGCGTCATCACACCGTGGAACACGCCCTTTATGCTGTCGACATGGAAAATCGCACCTGCACTCGCCGCAGGCTGCACCGTGGTGCACAAACCAGCGGAGTTCAGCCCCTGGACCGCGCGTATCTTGATGGACATCGCCGAAGAGGCCGGACTGCCTCCCGGTGTCTGGAACCTGATCAACGGGCTAGGTGAAGAGGCGGGAAAGGCCCTGACCCAGCATCCTGCCATCCGGGCCATCGCCTTTGTCGGCGACACCGCGACCGGGTCCGCGATCATGGCGCAGGGCGCTGCGACGCTGAAGCGGGTGCATTTTGAGTTGGGCGGAAAGAACCCGATCATCGTGTTTGACGACGCCGATCTGGAGGCGGCGCTGGATGCGGTGATCTTCATGATCTACTCGCTCAATGGCGAACGTTGCACGTCATCCTCCCGTCTGCTGGTGCAAGACAGCATTGCAGACGACTTCGAACGCAAGCTCGCCGCGCGCGCCAAGGCCATAAAAGTCGGGCACCCGCTTGATCCCGCGACTGAAGTCGGCCCGCTGATCCACGAGATCCACCGCAGCAAGGTTATGGCCAGCTTTGAGACAGCCCGCGCCGAAGGGGCCAGGATTGCGGTCGGCGGCGCACGGATTGGTGACACGGGTCAGTTTGTGGCCCCTACCCTGTTCACGGGTGCCTCGAACAAGATGAAAATCGCCCAGGAGGAGATCTTTGGCCCCGTTCTGACATCCATCCGGTTCGAAACCGAAGATGAGGCGTTGAGGATGGCGAACGATACGGCTTACGGGCTGACAGGCTATGTCTGGACCTCGGATCTGGCACGCGCCTTGCGCTTTACCGAAGGGCTTGAAGCCGGGATGATCTGGGTGAACTCAGCCAATGTGCGCCACTTGCCCACACCCTTTGGCGGCATGAAAGCCAGCGGAATCGGGCGCGATGGCGGCGACTGGTCGTTTGAGTTCTACATGGAGCAAAAGCATATCGGCATCGCAACGGGCGACCCCAAGATCCCGCGGCTGGGGGTCTGACATTGGCGGAGGACACCTCCGCCTTACAAACATTGGCGTAAGGCGCACCCTGGTGCGCCACCGCCGGGAAAGGACACGCATGAGCTGGGAAGACTTCGCAAAATACGCCAAAGACGCAGCAGATTGGGGGGCGGCCTATCATACCAACGTGCGCAACCTGCCCGTGCGCGCCCAGACCGTTCCAGGCGACACCGCCCGCCAACTGGATGACACTCCGCCCGAAGACGGATGCAGTCTTGGCGCGATCATGGCTGACTTTGAAAAAGTCGTAATGCCCGGCATCACCCACTGGCAGCACCCCCGCTTCTTTGCATATTTCAGTTCCAATGCGGCACCCGCATCCGTGCTGGCAGAATTCCTCGTGTCGATTATCGCGCCGCAATGCATGCTCTGGCAGACCTCACCGGCCGCAACCGAGATGGAAACGCGGATGATGGCATGGTTGCGCCATGGGCTTGGTCTTCCGGACGTCTATCAGGGCGTTATTCAGGACAGCGCGTCTTCGGCCACGTTGGCCGCAGTTCTGACCATGCGCGAGCGCGCACTGCAATTCCGAGGCAACATCGAAGGGCTGCACGGCGCACCGCAACTGCGTATCTATTGCTCTGATCAGGTGCATTCATCCATCGACCGAGCGATCTGGGTTGCGGGCATCGGGTCGGACAATCTGGTCAAGATCCGCACCACAGGCGATCTGCGCAGCATGGACCCGCTGGATCTTGAAGCCGCCATTGCCGAGGACAAGGCTGCAGGCCGGATCCCTGCGGGTATCATCGCGGCGACCGGCGCCACCGGCATGGGGGCTTGCGATGATCTCGAGGCGGTTGCCGCCATCGCACGCGAACACGACCTTTACACCCATCTGGACGCGGCATGGGCGGGTTCGGCCATGATCTGTCCCGAGTTTCGAACCCTTTGGAAAGGGTCCGAAGACTTCGACAGTATCGTCTTCAACCCCCACAAGTGGCTTGGCGCACAGTTTGACTGCGCGGCCCATTTCTTGCGCGACCCGGACCTGTTGCGCCAAACCCTCGCCATTCGCCCCGAATACCTGAAGACCCACGCCAATGAAGACGTCACGGACTACTCCGAGTGGTCAATCCCGCTGGGTCGCCGTTTTCGGGCGCTGAAACTCTGGTTCCTGATGCGCCACTACGGGATGGAAGGTTTGCGCAGCCGCATCCGCAACCACGTAGCGTGGTCGCAAGCCCTGTGCGAACGGCTGCGCAACCAGAACGGCTTTGAGATCGTGACCGAACCGGTCCTGTCACTCTGGACCTTCAAGGTGCAGGGCGCGTCAGACGAACAGACGCAGACGCTTGTGGATGCCATCAATGATGACGGGCGCATCTACCTGACCCAAACCCTTGTGGATGGGCAAAAGGTGATCCGGTTCACCGCTGGCCAGTTCGACTGTGAGGAACGGGACTTTGACACCGCCTTTGACACGAT
Organism: Pseudomonadota bacterium; assembly: GCA_038529225.1. Classification (GTDB taxonomy): domain Bacteria; phylum Pseudomonadota; class Alphaproteobacteria; order Rhodobacterales; family Rhodobacteraceae; genus Tateyamaria. Next base: position 6,264 of record JBCBDZ010000024.1, read on the forward strand.
CACAGAGATCGCGCGCGCCATGTGACGCCACTTGGGTGTCAGGTGATGCCAACGGTCAAAAACCGCGCGCAGCCGTGCAAGGCAGAGGCGTCATCGTTCAGCAAGTAGGTCGGAATGCGTGCCATGCGTCCGTCGAACGCATCCTCACGCTGCAATGGTTTCAGCGCCAAGGCACGGGTTTCACCGCTCAGGAGCGTGCGCGCCAGACTGCCATTAAAGTAGATACCGCCCTTCGGCAGGTAGATATAGGCAATCTCGCGCACCAGTGCGCCAAGGGCGCGGGCCGCAACCGCCAGTGTTTCACGCCCGCCTTCAGCCGCCTCGACATGTTCGGGATCACAGCCGTGACCGGTGCGCGCCTTGTGCAGTTTTGCCAGTCCCCTGCCAGCAAGAAGATGTTCAACCGTATCGAACACCTCTTCATCCCCTACGGCTTGCGCCACGATGGCTTCGACCGAGTGTGGCAAACGTGCGTGCCCCATTTCGGCGGAAAAGACGACACCCGACGGGCGATGGGTCAGCGCCACGTTAAAGCCTGTGCCAAGACCGACGACCAGCGCCTGAGGCTCTTCCGGTGTCGGTGTGCCGCCCAAATGTGTCAAGGAGGCATCCGACAGAACGCAAATCGCATGCCCCAGTGCCTCAAGGTCGTTAAGCAGATGGACACGCGGCAGCGACAGCTCGTCTTCCAGACCGGCGGCATCAAAGTGCCAGTTCCGGTTGGTCAGCCGCCCCTCCCCTTTTCCAACAGGGCCCGCAATGGCAATGGCCGCGGAGTCCAGCAACGGCTGATCGGCGATGTAACCGCGTGCGAGGTCGGCAAAACTGGCGTAATCGTCATTGCGAAATCGGCGCACCGTGTCGGCCCGCACACCGCCCCCGTCCGCCAAGGCCAGACGGCAATTCGTGCCCCCGACATCGGCGACGAGGTGCGGCATGGCCGATCCTTCACGCATCCACCGTCTCTCCCGGCTTTTTGCCCATGATGATCATCGACAACACATCGTCTTCGGTCACATCCTCGACCCGTTCGGTGCCGATGAGTTGACCGTTCTTCATCACGGACACACGGTCACACAGTTCCATCATCTCCCGGGTGTCGTGGCTGATCAGGAAGATGCCGAGGCCCTGGGCCTTCAGCTCTTTGATCAGGTCCGCGACCATGGCCGTTTCATGCACCCCAAGGGCCGCGGTCGGTTCGTCCATGATCAGGATGCGCGCGTTGAAGTAGACCGCGCGCGCGATGGCAACGGATTGGCGCTGACCACCTGACAGCGACCGGACAGGTTCCGAAAACCGCTGGAAGTTTGGGTTGAGGCGGGCCATGATCTTGCGGCTTTCCGCCTCCATCTTGGTGTCATCCACCAATCCGAACGCGGTGGTGATTTCGCGCCCCAGAAACAGGTTCGAGGCCGCATCCAGATTGTCCGACAGGGCAAGCGTCTGGTAAATCGTCTCGATGTTCAGATCGCGCGCATCGCGCGGGTTGTTGATCTCAACCTTCTTGCCATCCACGAAAATCTCGCCGCTGTCTTTGGTGTAGGCCCCGGCAAGGATTTTTATCAGCGTGGACTTGCCCGCACCGTTGTGACCCAAAAGGCCGACAACTTCGCCCGGCATGACGTCGATAGACACATCGTCCACCGCTTTGATCCCGCCAAAGTGGATGGAGATGTTGCGCATTTCTAGAAGTGGGGTGCTCATCAGCTGTCTCCCGTTCTGCGACGATAAACGATGTCGATCCAGACGGCGAGGATCAGCACGCCCCCCACGATCATGTTCTGCAGCGGTGAATCCACGCCAACCATGCCCATGCCGGACACAAGGGCCTGCATGATGAAGGCGCCAAGGATTGCGCCGTAAATGGTGCCCACACCCCCCGCGAGGGCTGTACCGCCAATGACCGCAGCCGCGATCACGCGCAATTCGTCAAGCTCACCCAGCGAACTGCCGGCAGACCCCAAACGGGCCGAGGCAATCACACCGGCAATGGCCGTCAGCGCGCCCATGAGGGCAAACACCTTGACCGTCAGCATGCGCGTGTTGATGCCGGACAATTCCGCCGCATCCGGGTTGCCCCCCATGGCAAAGATGTAGCGGCCAAACCGGGTCTTCTTGGCCACGATGGTCATCGCAATGGCGACAAACAACACGATCAGGACCGATATCGGAAACCCGTAGGCTTCGGTGTAACCTTCGGGCATGGTCAGCCCTTCGCGCTCAAACCGACGCTGAAGGATGCGGGTGGGTACCAGATAGGCGTTCATGATTGCGGTGATCCCGCAAATCGCGCCGACAAGGATCGCGCCCAGTGCATATTCCGCCCAGACGGGTTTGACTGCGAAACCGTGGCTGATGTGCTTGCGCCGCGTGTTGATCAGGAACCAGATGGTAAGGGCAGAGCCGACCAGCGCCAGTATCCAGCTTGCCGTGACCCCAATGGTCCCGGTCGCTCCGCCGAGTTTGACAAAGTTCGGATCAAGCGGGGAAATCGTTGTGCCGCGCGACACCCACCACGCGCCACCGCGCCAGATCAGCAAGCCACCAAGCGTCACGATAAAGGACGGGATCGCCAGATAGCCAATCAACCAGCCCTGAAACCCGCCGATAGCCGCGCCCAGAAAGACACCGATTGTGACAGTGACGATCCAGATCGCCGGGCTGCCGAACCCGAAGATGTCCGGCAGGATCTGTACCTGAATGACCCCCATCACCATGCCGATGATCCCCAGCAACGAGCCGATGGACAGGTCGATATTGCGGGTGACGATGACAAACACCATGCCCGTCGCCATCACGGCCACAGACGCTGTTTGCAGCGTCAGAGTAAACAGGTTGCGCGGTGTCAGAAACGTCCCGCCCGTCGCAATGTGAAAGACCAACGCGATCAGCACAAAGGCACCAACCATGCCCAAAAGCCGCGTATCGATCTGTAATGTCTTGATTAGATTCCCAAGTCCGCCGGACATGAGCGCCCCTCCCCCTCACATCCGCGCCCGGATGCGTCGATGAAAAAAGCCCCACCCGCTGTCGGCGGATGGGACTGTAGGTTGTTCAGATCAGCTTACTCGCAAGCTGCGACGCCAGAGACGCCCTGACACAGAACATCCTTTTCGATCCAGCCTGCATCCAGAACAAGGTTCAGCTTGTCCTGTGTGACAGGCAGAGGCGCCAGAAGCATTGAGTTGACTGTGACACCGCCCGGGGACGTGAAAGGTGCCGCGCCGTCGATTGCGTCCATTGCTGTGCCATTGGCCAGCGCAACAGCGATCTCACCGGCATTGCGACCCAGTTCGCGGCTGTCTTTCCAGACCGACACGGTTTGGGTGCCCAATGCCACGCGGTTCAACGCGGCGTGATCACCGTCCTGACCCGACACGGGGATACCGTCCATACCTTGCGAGGCCAAAGCAGCAACAACACCACCCGCCATGCCGTCGTTCGACGCAACAACAGCGTCGACGTTGTTGTCATTGGCTGTCAGGATCTGTTCCATGTTGCGCTGCGCGTTCGCAGGCTGCCATCCGTCGGTGTATGTTTCACCCACGATGGTGATGTCGCCCGCGTCGATGGCGGCTTGCAACACTTCCTGTTGACCGCCGCGCAGGAAGTCGGAGTTGGGATCGGTGGGCGAACCCTTGATCATGACGTAGTTGCCCGTAGGCTGCGCCGCGAACACCGCTTGGGCCTGCATGCGACCCACTTCAACGTTGTCGAACGTGAGGTAAAAGGCGCGCGGGTCTTCGATCAGGCGGTCATACCCGATGACCGGAATGCCTGCCGCTTCGGCGGCATCAAGGGCCGGGCCGATGGCGCTGCCATCCTGGGCCAGAATGATCAGCGCGTCGACGCCTTGTGTGATCAGGCTTTCTACATCAGCCAGCTGTTTTGTGGCCGAAGACTGCGCGTCTGCGGACAGATATGTCGCCCCTGCAGCTTCAAGTGCACCAAGGATGGCGGCTTCGTCTGTTTTCCAACGCTCTTCCTGAAAATCGGACCAGCTGACGCCGACAGTTTTCGAGTGACCGTCCGCAAAGGCAGGCGTCGTGAGCATGGTGGCGGCCGCAAGGGCGCCAAGTAGATTACGTCGTTTCATTAAGTGTCCTCCCAAAGACATTGCCCCGCCATCATGCAGTGTCGTGGCCGGGTGACGCATTGTTAGCGGTTTAAATTCGAAAAGCAAATTAAATTGGACAGTTTTGAAAAAACCCGCCATCATCACGGCCAAAGGACTTGTGGTTTTCCGCAAGCAGGAAGAAAAAAGGTGTCTTTTCATGGCCTTTCGGCACCAGAAAGTGGAAAGCAGGCGACTGCTGCTGCGCGAGATTTCCCAACGCGGCCCGCTGCCGCGCATCGATCTGGCAGACCGGACAGGAATCAGTCGGGCCACCGTGACCTCCATAACGGCCGAACTTTTGCGCGGCGGACTGATCGAAGAAGTCCCGCGTGATTCGAGCGGGGATGAAGCTACGCGCGGGCGGCCACGGATTGACTTGAAGATCTCGGGACCCGCCCATTTGATCGCCGGATTGAAAGTGTCTGACACGATGATTTCCATGGTTCTGATGGATTTCGAGGGCGAGGATGTCGCCCTGCACGAGCACGAGATTTCCTCGAGTCGCTACACACCCGAAGCATTGGCACAGGAAGTATGTGACGGGCTGACCCGTTTGGCAGAAAAGGCCGGCTACACCCTGTCCGACATTTCCGGTGTGGGTGTGGGGCTTGCAGGGATCGTGGATGCCGGCAACGGGCTGGTCTACTGGTCTCCGTCCCTTGATCGGCGCAACGTGCCCTTTGCCACGGTTCTGCGCGACCGCCTTGGCATCGCCGCCTATGTGGACAACGATGCAAACCTTGTGGCCATGGCCGAACTGACCTTTGGCATCGGCAAGGATCACTCGGATTTCATCGTCATCACCATCGAAAGCGGTGTTGGCATGGGCATGGTGCTGGGCGGTCAGCTTTATCGTGGAACGCGCGGCTGCGGGGCTGAGTTTGGTCATACCAAGGTGCATCTGGACGGCGCGCTTTGTCGCTGTGGACAGCGCGGATGTCTTGAGGCCTATGTTGCCGACTATGCTTTGGTGCGTGAAGCAAACAGTGTCGCCAACGTCGCGCAGCAGGGGCACAGGTCTCGGGATGTCACAGCAGTGCTGTCCGCCGCCAAGGCGGGTGACCCCGTTGCCCGCAAGGTGCTGGACCGCGCAGGCAAGATGTTTGCCCTTGGTCTTGCCAACCTCGTCAACATTTTTGACCCTGAACGGGTGATCCTGGCAGGTGAGCAGATGCAGTTTGACCACCTCTATGCAGACAGCGTCATCGAGGAAATGCGCAAGAGCATCGTTGACGTCGACAAACCCCCGCCCGAGGTGGTGGTACACCAATGGGATGCCTTCATGTGGGCGCGCGGTGGTGCAGCCTATGCCCTTGAATTTGTGCAGGATACAGCTGTTGAAGCATTGCAGGATATCTAGGTCGTGGATGGTTGCGGCACTGCTGATTGGGCAACCTTTGGCGGCCGCACATCCCCTTTTTGAACCGGTCAAAGTGCCTGAACACACCTATGATGGCGGGTGGGAACACTTTGTCGGAGGCGGCCTTGCGGTATTTGACTGTAACGACGATTCCCGGCCAGACCTTGTCGCGGCAGGCGGCACAAACAGCCCGGTCCTGTTGCGCAATGTGTCAACCGCATCAGGTCCCGTAGAGTTCGAAGAGGCCACACCGGGCACGCTCGACCTGAGCGGAACCGTGGGCGCCTATCCAATGGATCTGGACAACGACGGACTGCTTGATCTTGTTGTGTTGCGGGTCGGGCCTGACATCGTTCTGAAGGGCATTGGGGACTGCAATTTCGAGCCCATGGGGTTTGAGACATACGATCACTGGTCCACCGCCTTCTCCGCCACTTGGGAAAGGGGGCAGTCGAACCCTACGCTGGCGTTCGGTCACTACGTTGACCGCACGAATCCGGATGGGCCATTCGAGGCCTGTGATGTAAACCACCTGTGGCGTCCGACCAACACCGGATACATGCGCGAGAACCTGGCCCCCGGCTATTGCGCCCTGTCCATGCTGTTCACGGACTGGGACCGTTCCGGGCGCGCCGACCTGCGCGTTTCCAACGACCGCCACTACTACATCCGGGACGGGCAAGAGCAGTTGTGGGCCATGGAAGACAGTCCGCGTCTGTTTACGGAAGGTGAAGGCTGGGCGCGCCACATGCTTTGGGGCATGGGCATCGCCACCCGCGATCTGGATCGGGATGGAAAGGACGAGGTGTTTCTGAGCTCGATGGGAGATCAACGGTTGATGCGGCGCACGGGCGACGGGCCTGCCTTTGCAGATGTGCCGTTCGCCACCGGAACGGCGGCGCAGCGCCCCTATGTCGGCGATGATGGCCGCCCTTCAACCGGTTGGCACATCGCCTTTGGCGACGTGAACAATGACGGGCGTGACGATGTCTTCATCGCCAAGGGAAACGTGCAGCAGATGCCCGGAAACGCGATGGAAGATCCGAACAACCTGCTTATTGCACAGAGCGATGGTACCTTTGCGGAGGCGGGGGATGTTGCGGGCGTTGCCTCGATGCACCGGGGGCGCGGCGCGGCACTGGCTGATCTGAATGCGGATGGGTTGCTGGATCTGGTGGTGGTCAATCGCCGCGCTCCGCTTGAGGTCTGGCAGAACGTGACCACTGGAACGGGTCACTGGTTGAGCGTTGATCTGCGTCGTGAAGGGGTCAACACCCGTGGCGTCGGGGCATGGATCGAGGTCGATGACGGCAGATCGGTGCAGGCCCGTGAAATCACCGTCGGAGGCGGGCATGCCGGTGGCGTCGCCGGGCCGCAGCACTTTGGACTTGGCGATGTTCAGACGGTGCGCCTGCGCGTGCGCTGGCCCCACGAAGACTGGTCGGACTGGCGCGAGGTCGGGGTCGATCAGGTTGTGACTGTTAACGAATAGCCGGTCCGGGCCCCGATGCGCCGTTTACCCCTGTTTTATACAGGTTAACGGGGCGTACACGGGTTGTGCACAACCTGTGCACCGTTCATGCACCGATGGCCAGATATGAACGCGCCGTACGGTGCCTGTGCGTGATCCTGCGGACGCCTTGCGGCGACATCATTTTTTTGGGGGCTTTGCCCCGTCCTTCGGACTCCCCAGGATTTTTTCAAACAGAGAAGAGGGCCGCGATTGTCTACCGGTCTACAGGCAGCCCGCTGGGCACCGAGTCCGGGACACCGAGTGCACCGCGCACGCTTTGCGGGTCGGTCAGCGCGTGCAGGAAGGCGATAATGTCGCCAACTTCCTCATCGCTGAGATCCTGTGGCGCGAGCGTGTTGGCCGCGGCGATGGCCGCCATTTCATCCGCGTCACTCAGCACGCGCATATCGTCCGCCTCGAACCCGGGCATGACGGTCTGCGACACGTCATAGGCCTGCAACGCGGCAACGGGGTTCAGGTGATGGCGCACCACCGCTTCCAGCGTGGCGTAGGCCCCGGCATGTCCGTACGGTGCCGTCTGCGCCACATTGCGCAAGGACGGCGTGCGGAAGGCGTAGGCATCTGCCGGATCACCCGTCACCCGCATCCGACCGGTGTCCTGTGCATGGCTCTCGAACCGGGCCGCCTTGCCCGGACCGATTTGAGGCATGGCGATGGCGTGAAAGCCGTGATCAGTCTGAAAGCGACCCGAGTGACAGGCGACACAGTCGGCCTTGCCGTAAAACAGGTCCATTCCGCGCATGGCGGCCGGCTCCATTTCGGTGCCATTGCGCAGGTAGAGGTCAAAGGGGCTGGCCACGCCGCGCCATTCGAAATCGAGGAAGGCCGCAAGCGCGTCGGAGATATCCGTAAAGGCAATGGGTTTTGTCCCGATGACCGCATCAAAGCGGGCGCGGTATTCCGGGATGTCTTCGATCCGTTTGGACAGGATGTCCCATGCGCCGCCTTCGCCCGTCAGCAGCCCCTGTCGCACCGCCTGAGCAACGTCGTTTTCGGCGTAGTGCCCGGCCATTTCGTCCGGAGACAGGACCGGAAACATGGATTGCGCAGAAAGGGCAGAGGCGAAACCGGCCTCCATTTCCGAGCCAAGCGGCGTGCGGATGCCGGAGGGGCGGCTTGGGTCTTCCTCCAACCGTCCGTCATGGAAAAACACCGTGAACTCGGTTGCGCCAAGGTTGAACAGCGCGGGTGCATTGCGTGGAATGCGCTGCTCGGGCAGGTTTTCGGCCACTGCCTTTCGGTCGGGCCCAAGCCCCTGCCCACCGTCTCCGAGACCAAGCGACACACCGTCTGCGGTGGCGAATTTCGGATGATGGCAGGTTGCACATGATACCGTTTCGGACCCCGACAGAACGGGGTCGTAAAACAGCAACTGCCCCAGTTCGATTTGCGCGCTGGGATGATCGGGAAAGACTGGCTCTGCATATGGCAGATCACCCGCCCAAAGCGGGCCTGCGATCAGGCCGAGCGCAAGTGTCTTAAACGAAACGCGAGACATAGTTCTCCAGTATCTCCTGCCGTCCGGACCGTGGCTGGGGTTCGATTCCGTCACCCAACACCCGTGCGGAGATCGAGGCAAGGTCGCTTTTCAGCATCGCTTGCGCTTCGGCCCCGTCCCAGCCTGCGTAGCGTTCGGCCAGCGCATCCTCAAGTCCGCCATCTTCGATCATTGCCGCTGCAGCTTTGAGGCCGCGCGCGCAGATGTCCATGCCGCCCACATGGGCTGCGATCAAATCTTGCGCCTCCAGCGACTGGCGGCGCAGTTTGGCGTCAAAGTTGGTACCGCCAAGGCCAAGCCCGCCCGCCTTGAGGATATGATAGTAGCACAAGGCCACCTCTGGCACGCTATTGGGGAACTGATCTGTGTCCCAGCCAGATTGGTAGTCGTTGCGGTTCATGTCGATGGAGCCGAGCAGCCCCTCGGATGCTGCAACAGCAATTTCATGTTCAAAGCTGTGGCCCGCAAGAATCGCGTGCCCCTGTTCGAGGTTCAGTTTCACCTCATTCTCCAGCCCATACTTGCGCAGGAAGCCGATGCAGGTGGCCGCGTCGAAGTCGTATTGGTGCTTAGAGGGTTCCTGCGGTTTGGGTTCGACAAGGATCTGCCCCTTGAACCCGATCTTGTGCTTGTATTCGACCACCATGTTCAGGAAGGCGCCCATATGGTCCAGTTCGCGCCCCATATCGGTATTCAGCAGGGTTTCGTAGCCTTCGCGCCCGCCCCACAGGACGTAGTTCTGCCCGCCCAGCTTTTGCGTTGCATCCATGCAGGATCTCACCGTTGCGGCGGCATAGGCAAACACATCTGGGTCCGGGTTGGTCGAGGCCCCTGCCATCCAGCGCCGATGGCTGAACATGTTGGCGGTGCCCCAGAGACAGCCGACTTTGGCCCCTTCCATCTTTTCGGCGAAATAGTCGGTGATCTCGTTCAGCCGGTCGATGGACTCTGACAAGGTCGCGCCTTCGGGACGCACATCCGCGTCGTGCCAGCAGAAATAGGGCACGCCGAGCCGTTCGAACATCTCAAACGCCACATCCGCCTTCATCTTCGCTCGGCCCATGTCGTCCTGTGGGTGCCAGGGGCGGATGAAGGTCTGCCCGCCAAAAGGGTCGCCGCCTTCCCAGGCAAAGGAATGCCAGTAGGCCACGGCAAACCGCAGATGGTCCTCCATCCGTTTGCCCATGACCATTTCGTCGGGGTTGTAGTGGCGGAACGCCATTGGGTCGGTGCTGTCCGGCCCTTCGAATGTGGCGGGGGCAACGGCGTCAAAAAATCCTGTGGTCATGGCATGGCTTTCAAAGTTGGATAGGCTGCAGCAAAGGCGCGGTATGCGTCATCATAGGCGGCCACGAGGTCAAGGTTGGGGGAAACGACATCCGCGATGGGCGGTTTTGTCATGATCTGGTCGGGGTCGGCCCCCGTGATCGCGCACATGGCGAGGCGTGCGGCCCCCAAGGCGGCACCAAAGGCGCCCTCCTCGGGCCGCTCAAGCGGGATGTTGAGGGTGGTGGCCAGCATCGCACACCACAGGTCTGACCGGCTGCCGCCCCCGATGGCCAGTGCAGACGGAAGGTTTGCCCCGGTGGCTTTGAGTGCCTCAAAACTGTCACGCAGCGCAAAGGTTACGCCTGCCATGACTGCTTGGGTGAGCTCGGCAGGGCCAGAGGCGACGTCCAATCCGGTCAGCCCGCCACGCACATGGGCATCGTTGTGCGGTGTGCGTTCGCCTGACAGATAAGGGTAGAATTTGACGGCGCCGGGGGCTTGCAGCATGTCGCCCGCGCTCTCGGACAGGGCCTGTGCAGATTGCCCGGTGATGCGCGACAACCAGTTGAGGCTGTCCGTGGCCGCCAACACGACGCCCATCTGGTACCAGCGTGCGGGCACCGCATGACAGAACGTGTGCACAGCGCTGGCAGGCAGCGGGGCATAGGTGTCGCGCCCGGCCAGAACCACACCGGACGTGCCGAGAGAGACAAAGCCCTGCCCTTCCCCCAGCGCGCCTACACCGCAGGCTGCAACCGCATTGTCGGCGCCACCTGCGATGACTTTGCACGTCAAAGGCAGTCCAAGGTCGGCACGCGCGGACTGCACATCTGCGACCACGTCGCTGCCTTCCAGCAGATCGGGCATCTGGTCGCGGCGCATCCCGCCAAGGGCAATCAGGTCGTCAGACCAGGCGCGCGCTCCGACATCCAGCCAGGCGGTGCCTGCGGCGTCCGACATCTCGGTGACGTAGCGCCCGGTCAGCCACCACACCACATAGTCCTTGGGCAGCATGACGCGGGCGACCCTCGCAAAGACATCCGGCTCATTTGCAGCAACCCAGGCCAGTTTCGGCGCGGTAAAGCCGGGAAAGACGATGTTGCCACTGAGGGTCCGCGCCCGCGAGTCGGAATCGATACCTGCGGCCTGCGTAAAAGAGCGCGTGTCGTTCCACAGGATGCAGGGACGCAACACGTCGCCCGCCGCATCCACCAGAACCGCGCCGTGCATGTGCCCGGACAAGGCCAGCCCCTGCACTGCGCCAAATGCAGCGGGATGTGCGGCTTTGAGTTCTGCAAGCGCCGCAGAAACCCCTGCCGTCCAATCGCTCGGGTCCTGCTCACTCCAGCCTTGGGCGGGGTTTGAGACGTCATAGGACGAATCCGCGCTGCCAACGGCCCGTCCCTCGCCATCGACCAGCAACGCCTTGACACCCGAGGTGCCCAGATCAAGCCCCAGAAACATGAAATTCCTCCCTGAGCCAACACAGTCGTTCGCATTAATTCAAATGTCAAATTAAACCTGCATCCGCATGCGACCCACGCAAGATGCCCGCGAAAAACGGTCCAACTTCTCTGTTTCAAAAAAATCCTCCCCGAAGGGCCCCTTTCCACAGGCGCATCAGGCAGATATAGCGCGGCCACGCCACCACGGAGTCAGACATGACCTTTGATCGCTCGATCAAGATTGCCCCCTCGATCCTAGCCGCCGATTTCGCCAATTTCGGAGCCGAATGCGCCGCTGTTGAAGCGCAAGGTGCGGACTGGATCCACGTGGACGTGATGGACGGGCATTTCGTGCCCAACATCACCTTCGGACCAGCGACCTGCGCCGCCATCCGCCCCCACATCAATGGTGTGATGGACGTGCACCTGATGATTGCACCAGTTGATCCGTACATCGACGCCTTTGCGCAGGCGGGGGCTGACGTTCTGACAGCGCATGTTGAGGCTGGTCCCCACATCCACCGCACACTTCAGGCGATCCGTGGGGCCGGCATGAAGGCCGGCGTTGCGCTGAACCCCGGCACGCCGGCAGGGACCGTGGCCGAACTGCTGGACATGGTCGATCTGGTCTGCATCATGACTGTGAATCCCGGCTTTGGCGGGCAGAAATTCATAGATATGAGCCCAAAGATCGCCGCCTTGCGCACCATGATCGGCGACCGGCCCGTTCATATCGAAATCGATGGTGGCGTCGACCCGACGACCGCTCCGCTGGTTGCCAAGGCGGGCGCGGACGTTCTTGTGGCAGGCTCGGCCGTGTTTCGCGGCGGGTCTGTCAGCGACCCGGCCCCTTACGGAGACAACATCCGCGCCATTCGCGCCGCAGCCGAAGGCGTCTGGGCCTGAGATCAGGCCGCAGAGAGGGCGATAAACCGCTCCAGATGATAGTCCGTATCGCCAAAGCGGTGGTCTGCCATGATGATCCGCTTGGCGATGTGCGCGAGTTCGTATTCCTGCGTCATCGCGATACCGCCATGCATCTGGATTGCTTCTTCGGCGACAAGCCGACCGGCGCGGCCAATCAGGTTCTTTGTGGCTGACAGGTGCAGGTCGCAATCGGAGGCTTCGAGGTTACCGGCGGCATTGATTACCGCACTGCGCACCTGTTCCATTTCGATCAACACATCTGACATGCGGTGCGCCAGCGCCTGAAACGTCCCGATGGGCCGCCCGAACTGTTTGCGCGTCATCAGGTAGTCCTTGGTCAGCGCCGTGGCACTTTCCATCGCCCCCAACGCCTCGGCACTGATCGCCACAAGGGCAAGCGCATTGACCCGCTCATAATCTTCCAGACCGAGACCAAGTGGAATGCCCGGTGTCTTGTCCAGCGTCACCTCAGCGGCACGTCCGCCCGCCAGCAGGGGATAGCCCTGAACATCGACGCCCGGTGCATCGCGCGCCACAAGGTAAAACGCGATTGCCTCCCCATCGCACGCTGAGACGATCATATGGTCGGCGCTTTCCGCGTTCATCACAACAGCCTTGCGCCCGGTGAGCACATCGCCCTCCGCACGCGTCAGCACATGGTCGAGATCATAGCGTCCGCCGGGTTCGCCATGGGCGACGGCCAGTTGCAGGGTGCCCGCAATAACGTTGTCGACCATGTCCGTCTTGCCAGCGGCAGCCAGCAAACGCCCACCCATCAACGCGCTGTCGAGCACAGGTTCCACCACACCCGCGCGCCCCAATTCCTCGAACACCACCGCGATGTCGAACCCGGCACCGCCAAAACCGCCCTGCTCTTCGGTAAAGAGCGCGCCAAGCACCCCTAACTCGGCCAGTTCCGCCCAGATCTCTGTCGACATGCCCGTTTCCGAGTTCAGGATGTCGTTGCGCACGGGCGTCGAGTATTTGTCGCGCAGGTACCGGCGTAGCGTGTCCTGCAGCATCTGCCGTTCTTCTGTGAGGTCAAAGTTCATGCCCCACCGCCCAATGTGACTTTGGCAATGATGCCGCGTTGGATTTCGTTGGAGCCGCCAAAGATCGAGAGTTTGCGATTGTTGAAATACTGCGCCGCCACAGGACCGGCGCCTAGCGGATCGGGGATCAGATCATTGGCACCTTCAACCGCTTCTGAGGCAAAGGGCAGGGCGTAAGGCCCAACCGCGCGGCGCGCCAGGTCATTGATTTCCTGACGGATCACTGATCCTTTGACCTTGAGCATGGACGCTTCCAGCCCCGGTGCGCCTCCGGCTGCGGCCTGCGACACGATGCGCAGGTTCGAGGTCGCCATCGCACGCATATCAATTTCCACCTGCGCCACGCGGGCGGCAAAATGGGGGTTCTGCATCAGCGGCTTGCCATTGTGCGTCTCGGCCCGTGCGACACGTTTGACGGCTGCCAGTGCGGCCTGACTGGCCCCGATCCCGCCAAGGCCCGTGCGTTCATGGGTCAGCAGATATTTGGCATAGGTCCAGCCCTTGTTCTCTTCACCGACGAGGTTTTCCGCAGGCACGCGCACGTCTGTAAACCAGACCTCGTTCACCTCGGGGCTGCCATCGAGCAGGATGATCGGGCGCACTTCCACTCCGGGTGAGTTCATGTCGATCAGCAGAAAGGAAATGCCTTCCTGTTGCTTTGCATCTGGGTCCGTACAAGGCAGAAGATCATGTTGGCGTGCTGGCCCAGCGTCGTCCACGTCTTTTGCCCATTGACGACATAATGGTCGCCATCCCGCACCGCGCGGGTTTTGAGCGAGGCCAGATCCGACCCGGCACCGGGTTCGGAATAGCCCTGACACCACCAATCCGACCCGTCCAGAATACGCGGCAGCCAATGGTCCTGCTGCGCTTTGGAGCCGAATTTCTGCAGCACAGGGCCCAACATCGACAGACCGAAGGGCACGATGCGCGGCGCGCCTGCGGCAGCGGCTTCGACGTCATAGATATGGCGCTGCACCGCGCTCCATTCCGCGCCGCCAAAGGTCTTCGGCCAGTTCTGGGCCAGCCAACCGCGGGCGTTCAGAATGGCGTGCCAACGCTCCATGTCCGCTTTGTCCAACTCGCGCCCCTGACGCACCTTGTCCGCGATCTCGGCGGGCAACTCATCACGCAAAAAGCTGCGCAACTCATCCTGAAAGGCCAGTTCCTCGGGGGTATAACTCAGGTCCATGTCTCAACCCTCCTTGTTCAGGTCATCAAAACTGCGGCCCTCGGCCACCAGCTTTTCCAGAAGCGGCGCGGGCTCCCAGAAATACGGGTCATCCTCTGCGTACCGCTTGATATCGCTCAGCAAATCATCAAGTCCGACAATATCCGCCCATTTCAGCGGCCCGCCCCGATAACGCGGGAAGCCATAGCCAAACAGCAGCGTCATATCCACGTCCAGCGGGCGGCGGGCAATCCCTTCGCCGACGACCTTGGCCGCCTCGTTGACCATCGACGCCATATAGCGGCGCACGATCTCGTCGTCCTCAAAGTCGCGCGGCGTGATCCCCTGCGCGGCCCGCTCCGCCTCGATCAGCGGTATGACATCCGGGTTCGGCACGCGCGCCTTGGGACCGGCGGCATAGTCGTAATAGCCTTTGCCGGTCTTTTGTCCGAAATGCCCGTCTTCGCATAAGCGATCAGCATAAGCTGCGTCGCGGGCACGCGGATCAAGCCCCTCGGCCCGTTTGCGCTTGCGCACGGCCCACCCGATATCAAGCCCGGCAAGGTCGGCCACGGCAAAGGGGCCCATGGCAAACCCAAACGCCTCAAGTGCGGCGTCAATCTGGTAAGGCGAAGCCCCATCCAAAATCATGTGGTCTGCGC
This sequence comes from Pseudomonadota bacterium, assembly GCA_038529225.1. Taxonomy (GTDB): domain Bacteria; phylum Pseudomonadota; class Alphaproteobacteria; order Rhodobacterales; family Rhodobacteraceae; genus Tateyamaria. The sequence continues at coordinate 21,299 of JBCBDZ010000024.1, forward strand.
AAGTGCGATAAGTCGACAGGATCCGGTTCCCGATGAACCCGTCACAGACCCCTGCGCGCACCGATATCTTGCCCAGCGCCTTGCCCAGAGCAAAGCCGGTTGCCGCCACGTCCGGAGCCGTCGCATCGGCCACCACCACTTCGAGCAGTTTCATCACATGTGCCGGGGAAAAGAAATGCAGCCCCAGCACATCGGCGGGCCGCGAGGTGGTCGCCGCAATTTCGTTGATATCAAGGTATGAGGTGTTGGAGGCCAGCACCGCCCCCGGTTTGCACACCCGGTCCAATTCGGCGAAGACCGCCTTTTTCACGGCCATGTCCTCAAACACAGCCTCAATCACCAGATCAGCCTCGGCCAGCGCGTCGTATTGCGTCACGACCTGCAGCGCTTCGCCAAGGATTGCGGCGTGCTGGTCCGGGCTGATCTTACCGCGCTTCAGCGCCCCGGACAGGTTGTTTTCGATGCGCCCGCGCGCCGCCGCTCCGGCGTCGGGCGACATCTCGAGCAGATGGACGCGCAGCCCGGACAGAAGGGCTGCAGTGGCAATGCCAGCCCCCATGGTGCCGCCACCGATCACGCCAATCTGGCGCAACTGGCGCGGGGCAACCCCTTTCAGTTCCGGCAGATTGCCGACAGCGCGCTCCGAGAAAAAGGCGTGGATCATCCCTTTGCGCTGATCGGTTTCCATGAGGTCAAAGAAAATCTGACGCTCGGCTTTCATCCCGGCCTCGAAATCGCCGTCATAAGCGGCCTCGATCGCGCGGACGCACCAGGCAGGTGAGATCTGACCTTTGGACTGGGCCAGCGTCGCGTCAAACATGGCATCCCAGTCGATCGGCGCAGGCAGGGGCAATTCGCTCACCGCGCGCCGTGTCGTCCCGGCGTCCAAAAGCTCTTGTGCATAGGCCAGCCCGTTTTCCGCCGGATCGCCGTCTTTGATCACATCAATGATGCCCAGATCATGGGCTTGCGCCGCGCCGATCTGGCGGCCGGTCGTCATCACGTCCAAGGCCGCCTCAACCCCGGTCAGACGCGGCAAGCGCTGCGTCCCGCCTGCACCCGGGATCAGACCCAGGTGCACTTCGGGCAGACCCACGCGCGCCGAAGGAACAGCGATGCGGTAGTGACACCCCAAAGCAACCTCAAGCCCGCCCCCAAGAGAAACGCCATGCATGGACGCCACGACAATCAGCGGCGATGACTCGATCCGGCGGATCAGATCAGGCAGGTGCGGATCAAGCGGCGGCTTGCCGAACTCCTTGATGTCAGCGCCTGCAAAGAACGCACGCCCCTCGCCAACAATCAGAACTGCGCGCGCACCCGTGTCCGCCTCGGCCCTGTCCATGCCCTCCCACAGGCCCTGACGCACGGCCTGACTCAGCGCATTTACAGGCGGGTTCACAACAGTGAGTACTGCGATGTCGCCGTGTCGGGCATAGGCAATCTTGTCGCTCATGAAATCTCCCCCTCACGCTCCAGCCTAGGCGCGCCGCTCAAAAGGGCAAGCGTTTCTCAAAAGGTCGCAGCGTCACCACAAAACAGCGCCGCGCTCCTACGTCTGTCGTCCCAAGAAACCCGCGGGAGGCGACGCACCTGAAACATGTCGTCGCGCGTCAGCGCGTCCGCCGGATCACGCCACGCGCTTGTAGACAAAACAGCGCCCGGGCACAGCACCGTCCGGCAATTGCTGTTCCTCAAGCCCATCAAAATACATCCGATCCGACGCCACCATCAGCCCGCCAACCGCCAATAGCGGCTCCACAAGGGGCGAGACGTTGCGGGCAAAGATGTCGTTCTTGACCCGGTCATGGCCACCAAGATCAGCGTGGATCAGCGCCGCAGTCGGCCCAAAACGCGTCAGTGCCTGAGGCAGCGTGTCACAGACATCCCCCAGCAAGACCATGTCATCAGGTGGTGTGCTGTCGGGATGCGAGGCAATCGCGCGTTCAAAGACAAAGATATCGCGGGTCGGCATAATGTGGCACATGTGGTGATAGGTGCGCCCATTGCCCAGGCCCAATTCGAACACCGGCCCCGGCACGTCCGCGATCGCTCTGGCCGCGTGATCCAGACAGGCACGTTGCGACACCATACGGTCGACAAACAGATCAAGACGGCTCTGGCTCATGCGCACATTCCTTTGGCTTTTCCTCTAGATGGGCCAGAACAACAAAAAAGTGTAGCAACTTTTGCGGCATAACCTGTGTATGGACGTGCGTGCCGGAATCGGGTTGACTGACGCACGTCACCCACGCGCAACAAAGGACGCCCTATGGCCCCCCTGCTGGACGTAAAAGACCTCTCCATCGGCTTTGGCGAAGCGCCGCCTGTCGTGGCAGGGGTAAACTTTTCCGTGCGCGCGGGTGAAACGCTTGCCCTTGTGGGGGAAAGTGGGTCCGGCAAAACGCTCACATGCCGCTCGGTCCTGCGCATCCTGCCGGGTGCCGCGCAATTGCGCAGCGGCTCGATTGAATTCGGGACCGGCGCGTCGCGTGCTGATCTGCTTGGCCTCGGCAAGGCAGAAATCCGGGCAGTGCGCGGCAATGCCATTTCGATGATCTTTCAGGAACCAATGCGGTCTCTGTCGCCACTGCACCGCATCGGCAATCAGGTGAGCGAGGTGCTGACATTGCACCGCGACATGAGCCTTGCCGAGGCCAGGCGTGACGTGCTTGCCACTTTCGAGCGGGTTGGGTTTGCGGATGCCGAACGGGCCTATCGGGCCTATCCGTTCGAGATGTCCGGCGGCATGCGCCAGCGCGCGATGATCGCAATGGCGATGGTGGCCAAACCGGAATTGCTGATCGCGGATGAACCGACAACCGCGCTGGATGTAACGACACAGGCGCAGGTGCTTGGCCTGATGAAGACCCTGCAACGCGATACCGGCATGGCGATGATCCTCGTCACCCACGATCTGGGCGTTGTCGCCAACATGGCCGACAGCGTGGTTGTCATGAACAAGGGTCATGTGATGGAAAGCGGGCCGGCCGCGGCCGTTCTGGGCGCGCCGGGACATGATTATACCAAGAAGCTTTTTGCCGCCGCGCCGATGATCCCGCAGGTCGCCGAACCTTCCCCGCCGGTGCGCGAGGACGATCTGATCCTCGAACTGAAATCCGTTTCCAAGACTTACTCGGTGCGCGCAGGCGGGTGGCGTGAACGCAAGCTGGTGCATGCGTGCAGCGACGTCTCGCTCAAACTGCCGCGTGGCAAGACGCTGGCCGTCGTCGGCGAAAGCGGATCGGGCAAGACCACCTGCGCCCGGATCGCGCTGGGGGCTGAAGTGCCGGACGAAGGATCGCAGGTCCTGTTTCGCGCGCAAGCCGGCGCAGAACCCATCAATATCGGCGCGCTGTCCCGGGCACAAAAAGTGGCCTTCCAACGCCAGGCGCAGATGGTGTTTCAAGACCCCTACTCGTCCCTGTCTCCCCGCATGCGGGTACAGGAGGCGCTGACGGAACCGATGGAAATCCACAAGATCGGCAACAAAACGACCCGGCGCGACAAGGCCGCCGAAATGCTGCGCTGGGTGGGTCTCAATCCCGACATGCTCAAACGCTATCCGCATGCCTTCTCCGGTGGACAACGCCAACGGCTTTCGATTGCCCGCGCCCTGACACTTGATCCCGTGCTTCTGGTCTGTGACGAACCCACCTCCGCGCTGGATGTGTCGGTTCAGGAACAGATTCTGACCCTGCTCGAACGCATCCGCGACGGTATGGGCCTCAGCTATCTCTTCATCAGCCACGATCTGGCTGTGGTGGCGCGCATTGCCGACGAAGTGGCCGTGATGCGTCAGGGCGTCGTGGTCGAACAGGCCCCGCCCGACACACTATTTTACAACCCCCGCCACCCCTACACCAAGGCGCTGATCGCCGCCCAGCCCGAACCGGACCTGAACCGCCCCATCGACCTTGAAGAAGTGTCGCGCGGAGCGGGGTCACCGGACGGGTGGTCTGATGAATTCCGCTTTGAGGGGATTGACGCCCCAGACCTCATTCAAGTCCAACCCGGACACAAGGTACGTTGCCATGTTTGACCGTTTTGCCGCCCTGATCGTTGCCGCCTGCATGGCCCTGCCTGCAAGCGCACAGGTTGTCGTGCAGGAAAGCACCTTCTGGGAAAGCGAAGTCGCCAAAGGCCAGATGGATCCCGCAGCGCTGCGCATTCCCGACACCCCACTGATCGTCGATCTTGAGGCCAAGGGGCGCACGTTTGGAACCCAGGGCGGTACATTGCGCACAATGGTCACCCGGTCAAAGGATGTCCGCCAGATGGTCGTTTACGGCTATGCCCGGCTTGTGGGTTACGACGAAAAATACCGGCTCAAACCTGATATTCTGCGCGACTACGAGGTCGAAGACCGGCGCATCTTTACGCTGCACCTGCGTCCCGGTCACCGTTGGTCGGATGGCGCGCCCTTTACCTCGGCAGATTTTGAATACTGGTGGGATCACGTCGCGCAAAACCCTGAACTCAGCCCCAACGGCCCGCCTGAAATCATGCGTGTGGGCGAAGACTTCGGGACCATGTCTTTTCCGGACGCCCATACGGTCGTCATCACCTTCCCGCGCCCCAATCCGAACTTCCTGCAGATGCTGGCGCAGGCCGCCCCGCCGTTCATCTTTCGCCCGGCCCATTACCTCAAGCAGTTCCATGTGAATTTCAACACCGTGGAAGAGATGGAGGCGATGATCGACGCTAAGCGCGTGCGCAGCTGGGCGCCGCTCCACAACAAGATGGACAACATGTACCAGTTCGACAACGCAGCCCTGCCCACGTTGCAGCCCTGGGTCGTAGCCAGCGGGACATCGTCACGTCAGTTGTTCATCCGCAATCCGTACTTCCATCGCGTAGATGCGCGCGGCACGCAGTTGCCCTATATTGACGTGGTCGAAATGGGCATTGTCGGCTCGGGCCTTGTGGCCGCGAAATCCAACGCTGGCGAATCCGACCTGCAAGCGCGCGGCCTCGACTTTCGTGACGTGTCGATCCTGAAAAAGGGTGAGCAGGATGGTGCCAATTACCGGACCTACCTGTGGTCCAACGGGGCTGCCAGCCAGATCGCGATTTACCCCAACCTGAACTTTGCCGACCCGGTCTGGCGCGACGTGATCCGCGATCCGCGGTTCCGCCGTGCCCTGTCCATGGGCATCGACCGGCGCATGATCAACCGCGCGCTTTACTTCGGGCTCGGGAAAGAGGGGGGCATGACCGCACTGACCGCCAGCCCGTTCTTTGAGCCTGACAACCTCACCAAATGGGCCATCTACAATCCCGAACTGGCCAACGTGATGCTGGATGAAAT
>JBCBDZ010000025.1:0-26432 GCA_038529225.1 Pseudomonadota bacterium
GTTAGATAGTCACCGCGGCGGTCGCAGTTCCCGCCTGTGCACGCGTCACCCATGGCATAGTCTGTCCAGGGGCGGGCGCCTGCACCTGCTCCGTGGCCATTCAGATCCTGACCCCAGAGCAAAAATTCGACGGCGTGATAGCCAGTAGCCACATTCGATTCGACGCCATCCGCTTCGTGCAAAGCACCTTCGAGCAGGTCGGGCGTAATGTCTGTCGCGTCGACAGTTTCACCAGACAAAGTGAAGGAGCTGTTGGCCACAACATTCAACACGGCATATTCGTTTTCGTCTGTGGCACCGCCGTAAGAGGCGTCAACGTAGTCGATCAGGCCTTCGTCGAGTGGCCAGGCGTTCACTTTGCCTTCCCAGTCATCAACGATGGCGTTGCCAAACCGATAAACTTCAGTCTGCTGATAGGGCACGCGGGCTGCAAGCCATGCGTCCTTGGCCGTTTGCAGAGCTTCTGCTGACGGGTTCTCTGTCAGGTCATTGACAGCCACAAGCAAGGTTTGGGCCGTTGTCAGGCTGTCGGAATATTTAGCCAGCGCGATATCGGCATAGTTGTCCAGAACGGCTGCTTTATCCGCAAGGGCGGGTACCGCTGCCAAAAGCGCTGTTCCCAGTGCTGTCGTGAGTTTGAGTTTCATAGGTGGCTTTCCCTTATTGGTCTTGTTGAATGGTTAGTGAAGACGCACAGCTTTTTGCGTGTCCTCAGTTGGAAGTGCCGGGTGGTGTCGATGTATGCGTCGGGCACACTGGCCGACCTCTCCGGCGAGGATCGCGATATGTTCGGCGTGCGCCGGACCCACGAGCAGGGTTGCAATCAGCGCGGCATCATTGAGGTGCCCTGCCGAAGCGGTGCCGACGAGGTGGGCAAACACGCACTCGTCAGACCCGACACAGTTACACCCGACTTCGTGGCGCACCATGGGGCGCGACGCCGAGGCAACGATGCGTCGAAGCAGGCTGTCAAAGTCTTCCCATGCGCGTTTGGCGTTCGCTTGATCAAGGGCTCTGTCGAACTCTCCGCGCACATGCATTTGGCCCACCGGCCCTTCAGACCAAAGACGCAGGTTGAGCACAAGCGCGGCTTCCCACGCGTCCATGCGATTTAATGCGGCTACAGTGGCGCCGCCACGTTTGTGGTGTGCTGATGTCATTTCGTGAGGATCAACTTGCCTGCGCGCGTGATGCGCAGATAATAAACCTGACCGTCGAGGACGATGGACGCTTGTGCCCCATCCTTGATGAGATCGCGAGCGTCATAAGTGTCAATCTGTGGCGAAGCGGGAGCTGTGGTGGGGGCTGGGACCTGTGTCATGGCATTCATTTTGCCCGCTCCAGGTGGTCAAGCGCGTATTCCAGAACCTGGGACTGGCACAGCGCACCATTTGCCGCCGACATCAACAATTCCTGGCAACATGGATCATCGCAACATGCCCGATCCGGTTTTTGATATATGGGCTCGGGCCGCTTTGGTCTTACTCGGGTCATGTCTCACCTCCAGTGGTCGGGGTGTCTGGGCTGCCCGTGATCGGGGTGGCTGAGACTCGCCTCGATATCTTGATAGTTTTTGTCGGAAACGTCAATCCTGACAATTATAGTAAGGCAATAAAAAGGCGCGACCGAAGCCGCGCCTGATACTCTTTTAGGAAGAATAGTTTACTTCCAGCCGATCTCGTTAAAGATCTTCTGGGCTGTCGGAACGTTGTTGGCGATTGTGGTCGCATCCAGGTCATCCGGCTTGAACATGCCAAGGCTTGCCACCGATGGGCTGATGCCGACACCCGGCACGGCTGGATATTCATCGTTACCGGCCGAAAAATACTGCTGCGCCTGGTCAGAGGCGAGGTACTCCATAAACAGGATCGCATTTTCCTTGTTGGGTGCGTTGGCTGCCACACCGCCGCCAGACAGGTTCATATGTGCCCCTTCCGCTTCCTGTGCGGGAAAGACCCAACCGATGTTGGCGCGCGCGTCTGCTGGCAGACCGTCGACGTCTTTGCGGACAGCGCGGGCAAAGTAATACGTGTTCGAGATCGAGATATCACATTCGCCCGACACGAGACCGCGCAGCTGATCCGTGTCGCCGCCTTGTGGATCACGTGCAAAGTTGTTGACGACACCCTGAGCCCAGTCTTTGGCCGCCTCTTCACCGTGGTTGGCGATCACAGACGCCAGCAGAGTTTGCGAGTACACGTTGGTGGACGAGCGGTGGCACACCAATCCGGCGTAGGCCGGGTCGGCGAGGTCAACATATGACTTTGGCGGGTTTTCCACATCGTTCTTGTCGTAGAAAATGATGCGGGCGCGTTGGCTGAACCCAAACCACTGGTTATCTTCGTCCTGCAAGTAGTTCGGAACGCGATCTTCAAGCGTGGCGCTGTCGATGGATTGCAGAACCCCTGCGTCCTTGGCGCGCTCGAGGCGCGAGGTGTCGACCGTCAGCAGGATGTCGGCAGGCGAGTTGACGCCTTCCGCTTTCATCCGCTCGATCAGCTCATCGGCTTTGCCTTCGATGCGATTGATGGTGATGCCTGTGGCTTCGGTAAAGTCGGAATAGAGCCGCTCGTCGGTGTCGTAGTGGCGCGAGGAATAAAGGTTCAGCTCGCCGTTGGCAGTCGCTGCCAGTGGTACCAGCGTCACAGCCGCAGCGGTGAGCGCGATGAAAGAAGTCTTGGTTTGCATCAGATGTCTCCCAGTTAGTAATTTCTTTACTGTTTTTGTCAGCTACAGCATTTCTAAAACAAAGCAACCCTTCCTGAGTAAAATACTCAGTTTTTTGTAGCGAATCCTGAGTTTTTCTGTCAACAAACAGAAACCAAGCCGCAGATGACCTGCCCGCCCGGCACAGCACATGGACAAACAGCGAGGGCAGCTATGGGGTATCACGTCATCAAATGGTCAAATCTACAGGCGATTCTGACCCGGTTTTGGAGCCGAGCGGATGCAAATCTTGCCCGACTTGGGACGTATCCAATGGATGCTTACGCGCACAGGTATCTGCCTTCCCAAGAACGGGCGGGGTCCGATCATGGCTGAACCTGACAAATGCAGGCACGGTCGGTTGCAGAAGGGCGACACGACACTGAATGACCATAACCTGGATGTCGTGGATTTTGGATTCTTGACAGCTGCGCGATATTTTTGCGTGTCATTTTCCAGCCCTCATAGCGACGCGTGGGTCTTTGCCATGCTGGTACCCGAACGTTTCTTTCCCGGTCCCGACAGTGCGGAGATGATGCGGCGCGCGCTGGCTGTTGTTCAGGAAATGCGGATCTCGCGACGATCGACGTTTCGGTTTTCCAATCCGCGCTGCGAGTGCTGTGCAAATGTTGTAACGCAGGATGAACGTCATTTGCTGCAACTGGTGCAACACGCACGCGCCGGGAAACGCTCTCACGCGGCCTCATCAGCAATGCTGCTGTGCGAAGGGCATGATACGGCGGATACGATTTTGGCAGCCTACCAGTTTGCCGAAGCCGTTGGGCCGTCCAGAGTCACCCATGTCACCGCCTGACGTCAGGCATCCTCATATTGGAAGAATTCCGGAATGGCAGGGCAGGGCGTCAGACCATTCCCGATGACGTCCGCCAGCGTTGTACGATGCAGAAAGACGTAAACTTGCGCAGACAGGCTTTCCCACAACCGATTGGACAGCGACTGCGCATGGGTCCCGGACGCGCCACCCTTTGCGCCCGCACCGGTATGCAACGCATCGACGGATTCATCCACTGCAGATAGTACTTCGTCGATCCGGATGGCCTCGGGCGCGCGCGCAAGTGTGTAACCACCACTGGGGCCACGCGCCGACGCAACGATTCCGTGCCGTCGCAGCTTGGAAATAAGTTGCTCAAGATATGCCAACGAGATGTCCTGTCGTTGACTGATTTCGTTGATCGACACCAGCCCGTCATCCTGATGAAAGGCGATATCAACCAGTGCGACCAATGCATAGCGACCCTTCGTGCTGAGTTTCATAGCGGCTCTCCTTGTTTCACGATGTGGCCGCATGCGGCAAAATGTATGGGATTGCGCCAGCCGGGGGCGTGCTGACCCGAAGCGCGCACCCGTAAGCCTCTGACAACACCGCATCCGTCATCACATCTTGCGGCGCACCGGCGGCCCTGACAGCGCCTTTTGACATGACCATCATCTGATCAGCATAAAGCGCCGTCAGGTTCAGATCGTGCATGACGGCGAGGACGCCGCCGCCGTTGACGGCAAAATCGCGCGCAATATCCATCACCTGCATCTGATGTGCGACATCAAGACTCGAAACCGGTTCATCCAACATCAACCAGCGCGGGCCTTGATCCGATACCGGCTCCCACACCTGTGCCAGCACGCGGGCCAGCTGCACACGCTGCTGCTCACCCCCTGACAGCTCCTGATAGTAGCGGTGCGCGTCCCCCAATAGTCCAACACGGGAAAGTGCCGTTTCTGCCCGGCCATCATGTTCCGCACCTGACCCGGCCTGAAGGCCTATGCGGACCACCTCGATCACGTGGAACGGAAAGGCTAGGACAGATGCCTGCGGAAGCACCCCGCGCAGCGCGGCAAGCCGCCACGGCTCCGCCCGCGAAATGTCGAGCCCGTTCAGGCGTATCGACCCGTCATAGGGCAGGTCACCGCAAATGGCCTTGATCAGCGTGGATTTACCGGACCCGTTGGGGCCAACAATGGCGGTGATTTGCCCCGGCTGAGCGTCAAGACCAAGCGCATCCAGAACGCGTTTGCGTCCATAGCGGACAGACAGATCCTTGACCAACAGACTCACAGGTCGACCATCCCGCGCTGTCGCAACAGAATCCACAGAAACACAGGGGCGCCCAAAACGGCCGTCACGATACCGATGGGCAATTCGGCCGGGGCAATGATGACCCTTGCAATTACATCTGCCAGAACCAGAAGCAGCGCACCCAGCAAAGCGGCATTGATCAGCAACGGGCGATGATCCGGTCCGGTGCCAAGCCGCAAGAGGTGTGGAACAACGATGCCGATGAACCCAATCGTGCCTGACACGGCCACGGCCGCGCCGGTCGCCGCTGCTACCGTCAGGATGGCGGTGTTCTTCACGCGCTGTACGTTCAGCCCGATATGCGCTGCTGTGGCTTCTCCCAAGGCAAGCCCGTTTAATCCGCGCCCAATCGTCCCCGCTGCCACCAACGACGCAAGGATGATCGGCCCAGCGGTGAGCACCTTGAGCCAACTTGCCCCGCCCAGCGACCCCAGGCCCCAAAAGGTCAGGTCGCGCAACTGGCGATCATCAGCGACATAGACAAGGATTCCCGATAGCGCGCCGGCCAGTGCGCCGAGCGCAATGCCTGCCAGTAGCATTGTCGCAACCGATGTCCGTCCCCGCCGCGTGGAAACCCGGTAGAGCACCAAAGTGCTGGCCCAACCGCCCAGAAATGCTGACATCGGCACCAGCTGGTCCCCGGCGCTTGCTGCCAACCAGGCGGGCGCCAGACCCGCCAGAACAATGGCAACGATCGCGCCAAGACCTGCCCCCGCACTGACTCCGACCAGTCCGGGATCGGCCAGAGGGTTGCGAAACAGCCCCTGCATGACGGCACCTCCGACGGCCAGCGCTGCCCCGACCATGAGGCCCAAAACAAGGCGCGGAGCCCGGATGTCCCAGAGCACGATGGCCTCCATCCGGGTCAGGGATTGGCCCGTCGCAACCTTCCACAATGCCGGACCAAGACGCACATCCGTCGCCCCGACCGTCAGGCTTAACAGACCGACAAGCAGCACCCCCATGGTCAGCCAAACGTGCAGCCGCCGCGCCCGCGCAACGCGGGACATCGGCAGATGATCCGCAAGCGCCAGGGCCCTAGCCCGTCTCGTAGAGGGCGCGATGCAGCGACTGCACAGCTTGGGCCGTGCGCGGTCCAAAGCCGAGCAACAAGAGGCCATTCATCCGCACAACGCTTTGCGTGACCGCCGCAGGCGTCGCTGACAGGGCCGGCAGCGCAAAAAGCGCGTCATCTGTGGATGCGTGATCGCCCCCGCGGTCCATCATCAGGATCACATCAGGTGCCGCAGCACTCGCCGCTTCGTCAGTGAGTGGCTTGTAACCCTCAAAACTATCGACCGCGTTGGTGCCGCCTGCCATCCGGATGATCCCATCCGCTCCGGTATTGGTGCCCGATGCAAGTATGCGCCCCCCTTGGGTCGACAGAATGAACATCACGCGCTTGCGATTGTCCTCGGATCGCACAGCATCTTTGGTGGCAACGGTCAGCGCCGCGCGCGTTTGCGCAATCAAGGCTTCTGCCTGCGCAGGCACGTCCAAGGCTGCGCCCACGATACGGATCTTGTCTTCGATCGCCGCCCCGTCAAACCCTTCGGGAACTTCCACAAACTCGATGGATGCCCCACGCAGGATGTCGACCACTTCGGACGGTCCGGCGCCCTCGGCGGACACGATCAGCGATGGGGCGTAAGACAGCACACCCTCTGCCGAAAGTCCCCGCAGGTAACCGACATCAGGCAGTTCGGTCGCGCGCGGCGGGTAGGTTGATGTGGTGTCGCGCGCCAGCAGACGGTGTCCCTGTCCCAACGCAAACACGATTTCGGTCACAGCACCGCCAAGTGTAATTAGATCCGCTGTCCCCGCCGCGGCCGCGCCGCGCCCGCTGAGCGCAAGCCCCGCCAGAGAGGCCGCCACAAATCTGCGCCGGTCCATCAAGCCGGGACACCGGCAAGGTCGGCGACAATCGCGCGGAATGCGGGACGGCTGTCTCGCCCCTCCTTGGGGACGCCAAAGACCTGAAAAATCAGTGCGCCATAAGCGTCAAACGCCTCCACCGAGGTCGCCGTGCCCCGCTGCGTCGGCTTGTCCACAGCCCAAACTTCGGCCACCTGATCCATGCGCAGATGCAGATTGAATTTCGGGTCCATCACATTTTGCCAAGGCCCCATGGGTTTGAGGGTGATCAGAGGGCCCATGTGAATCTGGATACATCCGGGGTTACCGACGAAAACCATGACCTCGGTGCCGGTGCGTTGCAGTTCGCTCAGAAGGTTATCCACCGCCGCTGGCTCAAGCTTGCGCGCAAAGGGTTCGCCTGCGATTCTGTACGCCCCCAAACGGTTCATCTTGAGCTTGGAGACGAGGCGCAGGAACTGGTGGGTGTCGGTCAGCCTTTTCCATTCCTTCCGCAGGATATCCACCTCGTCCATGGCGATCTTGGGTGCTTCGGCGGGTTGGCGCACCGAAAAGGTTGCGTCGGCAGACTGATCCTCATGTGCGTGTTTGTTGACCCACCGGGCAAAAGCGACGTGATTTGATCCGTCACGCAGGACAATCTTGTGCACCGCGTCCCCGGCCGCATCAAAAACCTGCAAGCTGCGCCGGGGGCCTTGATCGCCGTCGCGTTCCACCAGGAAAGCGTGCTGCCAATGGCGCGGAAAGATGCGCAGATCGATGTCCTCGGTCAGGACCATCGCGGCATGCTGACCCGGGTGGTAGTTTTCGTATACACCGATCTTTTCATGCACACAGCTTGCGTTGCGGGTCAGTGCCATCACCTCGCCAAACTCTTGTGCGGCGGCCATCACCTTGTCTGGATGCGCGTCCATTCGCGTAACACCGTGACCACAATACGCAGCAACCAATGCGGCTTCGCTGATACCAATGGCTTCCGCAAAATCCCGGTCGCGTGGCTGAGGTGCTTCGGCGCGTCGGGCTCGAATGTCTTCGGCTGTCAGGTACGTCATGTCCGGCTCTTCCATGTATCGTTTGGCGATAAGGTGGCTGAGCTTTTCGGCCTGGCTATGGTGCACTACCAATTCTGATAGAAATAGTCGGCTTTTGGTTGGCTGGCAATGTCATAAATCCGATACAGACGCTATTTTACTTACCTCACGCTAAGTTTTCACCACAGAAAAGAGCGCTGGCGGTTACCGTGAACCTTGCTTTGGGTACTCCGTTGACGAAAGTCCAAGCTTCATAGACAGCAAACTATACTGTCCGATTGATCCTCGTACGTTTGCTCTTGAAAGGGCAACTAAACCTGATGTTGGCCAGAACGACCGACCGCTCCAACCCGGCAATACAACTAGATCTCCCGCGTCGCGCGATGTGCCAAAACAAACTCATGCGGCGCATGGATGAACAGCACAGCCCGTTGACAAAAGCCAAACGGGTCAACGTGGCCAGGCTGGGTGATGCATATCAATCTTAAAGTCATGGCTGTGACGCAGCGGCGCATGATAGTGCGGGTGACGGTGCGGTTCAGGTCCCTCCCACCCTTCATGGGCATGTTGATGGTGAGCGTCGTGGACGTGAAGATGGGTGTGATCCAGAGCGGCGTGCGCATGGGCAAGAGTGCGTTCATCCCGGGATGGCCAAACGACAATCGCCACAACCACCGACACAAAGGTCAGAGCGGCCAAGAAACCAAAAGCCACAGACAAGCCATATGTCGCGCCTAACCACCCGGCCAGAGGATAGGTCACCAGAAAACAACCGTGCGACAACGCGAACTGAGACGCAAAGTAAGCCGGCCGATCCGGCTTGGTTGAAGAGCGTTGCAACAGTCTCCCGGCACAAACCAAAACGGCCGAGTACCCTGCCCCGATGACGGCCCACAACACGGTAGCAAACGCAAAGCCAGGCATCAGAACGCCAAATGCCAACGCAATACCCATCGCACCGCCCGATACAAGAGACACAGTGCGATCGTCGATGAACAATAAGACGCGCGGCATGCTAAACGCCGCAACCAGCGAACCAAAGCCAAACGCCATCAACAGAACAGCTGTCCACTCCTCAGCGAGGTTCAAATGCGACTGAACAAACACAACGGTGTTTACGATCACCATAGCTCCGGCCGCAGACACTGCCATGGACATCGCCAAAAGGCCTCGCAAGCGCGGTGTTGCCAGATAGGCCCGGACTCCAAAGGTAATACGGTCGACAATATCTACCGGCGCAGACTCAGCCTTGGCGCGCCTCAGCGTGATCGAGAGCACCAGCATGGCCGATATCAAGAACGCGCCCGAGTTCGCATAGAAAAACGCCTTGAAGCTTAGAAACAAGAGAGCCGCACCAGCAAGTGCCGGGCTGACAAGGCTTTCAATGTCATAGGCAAGCCGGGATAATGACAGAGCCTTTGTATAGTCTTCTTCGTCTTCAAGGATGTCGGGAATGGTCGCCTGAAAAACGGGTGTAAACCCGGCAGAGCAGGCCTGAAGAAGCAGGATCAGGACGTAGATCTGCCACACTTGGGTCACGAAAGGCAGGCAAAGAACCAAACCTGCTCTGAGCAGATCCAGGGTCACTAGATAGGTTTTGCGAGGCACCAGCGGTGCAAGCCCGCCAGCGATGGGTGCCAGTGTCACATAGGCAACCATCTTAATCGCAAGTGCCGTGCCAAGGACTCGCCCTGCGTTACCGCCTGCCAGCTCAAACGCAAGCAGCGCCAGCGCGACCGTTGTCAAACCTGTGCCCAGAAGCGCAACAATTTGCGCGGCGAAAAGCGCAGCATAGTTTCTGTTTGCGAGCGGTTTGAACATTCGGAATCTCACCACAACGACATCGGTCTAGCAAAAACGACATCGGTCTAGCAAAGTTGTGATCCAAGTACAGAAAGTGCGCAAGGCGGCAGCGAGGCTCCCGTTTGGGCGTCTGATGCAATACGATACGGAATTCTACGCAAGGGTCTAAGCCGCCGTTGGCGACTGACGCGCTGGAAGTCAGCTTTCTTCCCAAACATCGACGCCGTGCCGACAGCAGCATTCCAATCACTGCACGCGTGCTTTCAGCACAGGAAAGCTCGCTAGTTTCAGGAGATGCCACCGCTAATCTTCTTACCCATCACATCCACGGCCTGCCGCAGTGGGTCGTCTGCAAGATGGGCGTAACGCTGAGTTGTCGCGGGTTTGGTATGCCCTAGCACCCGACCAACTATCGTCAGACTTAGACCGCTGGAAACGAGATGCGACGCATGTGTGTGACGATTGTCGTGGATACGGTAGTCTTTAAGACCTGCAGAGGTGGTGACCGACCTCCAAAACCTCTTCAGATCCTTGTACGGTTGGTCAGAAGAGCGTCCTGGAAACAACCAGCAACTTTCAGTGGATGCTTCTGCTTTCATTGCCGTAAGCAAGTCGCGGGTGGCCACCGAGATCGGCAGGTGCTCTCGTTGTTTTTGCTTTGTGTGGTGTGACGGCTTTGTCCAGACCGCGCGCTCCAAGTCGAAGTCTTCCCATTTTGCCGTCAGGACTTCGCCGATCCGCGCACCTGTCAGGAGCTGCAAGCGAATAGCTTTTGCTGCAACCTGATTTGGATGAGTCGACAGCGCCACCAGCAGCCTTTGCAACTCATCGTCTGACAGCCAGCGGTCCCGCTTTTCCTCGGAGAACTTTTCTATGCCGCGTGCTGGATTGTCAGAACGCTGACCCCAGCGCACAGATAGTTCAAACATTTTTGACATGAGGGCCAGAGTACGATTGGCTTGATATGGCGTGTCGCGCATTTGATTGTGAAGCTTCTGAACGTGCCGATGCGTTACTTCAATGACCTACAAATCTCCAAGCTTGGGGAGAATGTATCGGTCCAGCATCGACCGATCTTTCCGAATACTACCGGGACGTTTCTTCGGCTCCGCATGTTCGGTCATGTATTGCTTGGCAAGTGTGTTCACCGTCGGTGAATGCCTGAGGGTTTGAGCATCCGCCACAGGATCTCCTCCACGCACCACGTCAGCAAGAAGCACGCGAGCCATTTCGCGGGCGGCGCCCAATGACAACGTTGGACCATATCGCCCAAGTGTCTTGCGTTTCGACCGACCGGTTTGTTTGTTTCGATATTGAACCAAGAAGCTTTTGACACCGGTTGTTTTCACGCGGAGACCAAAACCTGGTAAGTTGTCGTCCCAATAAATCGTATCCCGAATTGTTACTGGAAGGCGGTCGATACTTGATTTTGTCAATCTGGCATGTGGCATACTACTTCCACGCAATAAGGGTAAGCGTAAGGTAAGCAAAATGTGGTGAGTTGCGAAGGGCCCTAGAGAAATCTCAGCGTGCACATAAAACTGTTTTTAAAGAAGTTACACCATTAAATCAAACTGGCCATAACTCTATCGAAAATGGAGTAATAAGACTTTTAATCAGCGGGTCGCAGGTTCGAACCCTGCACGGCTCACCACAGTTTCCATATGAAATACAGTGCTTTTCCTGGCGGTCATAGTTGCGTGCCTCCTGCGCCTGCACGACGCGAAAACGATGAACTTCGCCTCAGTTCTTGCATTTATCGAACAGATGGCAGACAGTTTTTTCGCACGTTAAAATATCTGACCCAACGAGGGTGTTTTTGCGCGCCAAAGCAGAGGCAGGGGAGGTCGATCTGTGCAGGAACACAAGAAGCGCATCGATACGATGGAGGAGCTGGCCGTCGCGATAGGCGTCTCTCGACCAACCCTGTCGCGTTTTTTCCAAGATCCCGAACGCGTCAGCAAGACATCGCGCGCCCGGATCGCCGAAGGTCTGGAACGCGTCGAATACGTTCCAAACTTTTTTGCCACGCGTCTCAATCGAAAGACGACCGGGATGATCGGGGTGATCATTCCCTACCTGAACGATCTGTTTTTTACCAAACTGCTTGAATCAATTGAACGCGCCGCAATGGAGGCCGGTTTCACTGTCATCACCCAGTGTTCCCATTCCGACCCGCTGATCGAGGCCCGCGCGGCCGAGACGTTCATGTCGATGAGTGTCGATGGGGCCCTTGTCGCCCCACTGGGCAACCACAGCGACATGAAAGTGCACGACCGCCTGCGCGCCCGCATGCCTTTCATGCTGTTTGATTCGCGCCCCAAGAACATGCCGGATGTGGATTTCGTCGGCACCAATCACGATCAGAGCACCGGGCTTGCCACAGAGTATCTGTGCCGTGTGGGTGCTCCGCCTGTGTTTCTGGCCATGCCCCGCGTGAACTTTAACGCAATGGAGCGTGAGAACGCCTATATCGCCAAGATGAATGAGCTGGGATTTGAGCCGCACATCATCGGCACCGAGATGATTCAGGACATCGGGTTGTTCGAGGCCCACGGCCACGCCGTTCTGGACCGCGAATTTGCAGCCGGCCGGTTGCTTGAGGCCTCGATCCTGTGTGTGAACGACCGTGTGGCCATTGGCGCCCTACGTGCGGCGGCCGCCCATGGTCTGGAACCGGGCGGCAAGCGTGTGGGCGGGCTGCGCATCATGGGGCATGACGACTATCCTTTGTGCCCGTACACTGTTCCCAGCCTGACGACCGTGGCCCAGAATGTCGATGAGATCGGGCGCACGGCCGTGTCTCGCCTTGTTGGCGCAATCCATTCCCAACAACATCCCGAAGAGCAGTTCGTCAAACTGCTTGATGGGGACATCAAGGTGCGCGAGTCCGCCTGATAAGTGCCAACCTCAGACGATTCCCGGCAGGTTCAGTCCCCGGTCGCGCGCGCAGTCCAGTGCGTCCTGATACCCTGCATCGGCATGGCGCATCACGCCGGTCGCCGGGTCATTCCATAGCACATTGGCGATCCGCCGATCCGCATCCTCGCTTCCGTCACAGCAGATCACCATGCCGGAATGCTGGGAAAAACCCATGCCCACCCCACCTCCGTGGTGCAGCGACACCCATGTCGCCCCACTTGCCACGTTCAGCATCGCGTTGAGCAGCGGCCAGTCCGACACCGCATCCGAGCCATCTTTCATCGCCTCGGTTTCCCGGTTGGGGGACGCGACCGACCCTGAATCAAGGTGGTCCCGTCCGATCACGATCGGCGCAGACAGTTCGCCCGTTCGCACCATCTTGTTAAAGGCCAGCCCCAGTTTGTGCCGCACGCCCAGACCCACCCAGCAGATGCGTGCAGGCAACCCCTGAAACGCGATCCGTTCGCGCGCCATGTCCAGCCAATTGTGCAGATGCGGGTCGTCCACAAGTTCTTTCACCTTGGCGTCGGTTTTGTAGATGTCTTCGGGGTCGCCGGACAGTGCGCACCACCGGAATGGCCCGATTCCACGGCAGAACAGAGGGCGGATATAGGCGGGGACGAAGCCGGGGAAGGCGAACGCGTTTTCCAGCCCTTCTTCTTGCGCTACCTGCCGGATGTTGTTGCCGTAATCGAGCGTAGGAACACCTGCGTTCCAGAAATCGACCATTGCGGCGACTTGCACTTTCATGGATGCACGCGCGGCTTTTTCGACTTCCTGCGCCGCGGTCTCTTGTTTGGCGCGCCACTCGGCAACGCTCCAGCCCTGCGGCAGATAGCCGTGGATGGGGTCATGGGCCGAGGTCTGGTCCGTGACCATATCCGGCCTGACTCCGCGTCTGACCAGTTCGGGAAAGACGTCGGCGGCGTTACCGATCAGGGCGACCGATTTGGCCTCGCCCGCCTGTGTCCATGCCGCAATCATCGACAGTGCGGTGTCAAGATCGTGCGTCTTTTCATCGACATATCGCGTGCGCAGTCGGAAATCGGCACGGGTTTCGTCGCATTCCACCGCCAGACAGCACGCCCCGGCCATCACCGCGGCCAGCGGTTGGGCCCCGCCCATGCCGCCCAACCCGCCGGTCAGGATCCAGCGCCCTGTAAGGTCGCCACCATAGTGCTGTCGCCCCGCCTCCATGAATGTCTCGTAGGTGCCCTGCACGATCCCTTGGGTTCCGATGTAAATCCATGACCCGGCGGTCATCTGGCCGTACATCGCGAGGCCGCGCTTATCGAGTTCGTTGAAATGCTCCCATGTCGCCCAATGCGGGACGAGGTTGGAATTGGCGATCAGAACGCGCGGAGCGTCCTTGTGCGTGTTGAATACGCCGACAGGTTTGCCCGACTGCACAAGCAAGGTTTGGGTGTCTTCGAGGTCTTTGAGCGCGGCAACGATGCGATCGAAATCCTCCCATGTCCGCGCGGCCCGGCCGATCCCTCCATAGACCACCAGTTCGTGCGGGTTTTCGGCCACGTCGGGGTGCAGGTTGTTCATCAGCATGCGCATCGGCGCTTCGGTCAGCCAGCTCTTGGCGGTGATGTCCGGGCCAGTGGGGGCGTAGACGTCGCGGATGTTGTGACGGGGGGACGTCATGAGGAACCTCTCAGGTTTGGGGCAAGAGCCGTCAGGTTTGCCAGAATATGGGTGAGGTGATGGCGCAGGTCTTGGGCTTTGGTCGGGTCATAAATCCATGGTGCAGCTTCGTTTTGCAGATACGTGGATTGGGCCAGTTCCATCTGGATCGCGTGGACGCCCTGTTCGGGTTGACCGTAGTGCCGTGTCGTCCAGCCACCTTTGAAGCGCCCGTTCAGGACAGATGAGTATCCTGGCGCAGTTTTGCAGATGTCGAGGACAACCTCGGCAAGGTGCGGTGCGCAGGTTTTGCCGTCGTCCGTGCCGATGTTGAAGTCGGGCAGCGTGCCGTCGAACAGGAAGGGAATATGCGCGCGAATGGAATGGCAATCGTAAAGAATGGCGACGCCGTGCTTGGCTCTGACGCGGGTCAGTTCGGCCTGCAATGCGGCGTGATAAGGCGCGTGCCACCCGGCCCGTCGGGTTTCTGTGTCTGCGTCACTCGGCGGATTGGTCCAGATCGGCGCGCCATCAAAGTCGGTCAGCGGGACCAGTGTCGTCGTATTTTGCCCGGGGTATAGGCTTTTGCCCATCGGGTCACGATTGGCATCAATGACGTAGCGGTGAAAATTGGCCCGTACCACGCTCAGCCCCGGCAGGAGATGGGCGTATAGTTGCTCGATGTGCCAATCGGCATCCGCAAGTGCCTGACCTTTGCCGTTCAGGTCGGACATGATCTCTGGCGGAACATACCTACCCGCATGTGGAATGCCGAGGACGAGCGGGCCGTCCCCCTGGGTGACCGTGACGGGCGTCATTCGTCTTGCCCTTCGACGAAGGCGGGCAAGGTCACTGCATCGCAAAGCCCGCCGCGGGCCACGAGGTGCGCGGCGGCCTGGACGTCGGGCGCCATGTATCTGTCCTCGTCCATCGCGGGCACGTGGCGGCGCAGCACGTCGATGACCTGTTGCAGGGGCGCGCTGGTCTGCAGGGGCGCGCGAAAGGCGATGCCTTGCGCACCGCAGATCGCCTCGACTCCCAAAATCACATTGAGATTGGCGTTCATCCGTTCAAGGCGCCGTGCGGCATGGGCGGCCATGCTCACGTGGTCCTCCTGATTGGCAGAAGTTGGCGTACTGTCCGTTGTGCAGGGGTTGGCGAGGTGCTTGTTCTCGCTCATCAGCGCGGCGGTTGTGACTTCGGCAATCATAAGGCCGGAATTCAGACCTGGATCAGGCGTGAGGAACGGCGGCAGATCAAAGGACAGCGTCGGATCCACCATCAGGGCGACGCGCCGCTGTGCAATGGCCCCGATTTCAGAAATGGCGACCGCAATCTGGTCGGCGGCAAAGCCTACCGGCTCGGCGTGAAAGTTACCCCCGGACACGATCAGGTCATCATCCACCAGCACCAAAGGATTATCCGTGACCGCATTTGCCTCAACCTCGAGGGTGCGCCCGGCAAAGCGCAACAGGTCCATGGTGGCACCGGTCACTTGCGGTTGGCAGCGGATGCAATAGGGGTCCTGCACACGCGTATCCCCGTCGCGATGGCTGTTCCGGATTTGGGAACCTTGCATGAGGTCACGTTGTGCCCGCGCCACCGCAATCTGCCCTGCGTGGCCGCGCAAGGTGTGTATCGCATCATGCAGCGGAGCAGTTGAGCCCATGATCGCATCGGTCGAAAGGGCGCAGGTGACAACGGAAGTTGCCGCGTTTTGCCAAGCCCCCCACAGGCCGACAAGCGCACATGCGGTGGAAAACTGTGTCCCGTTGATCAGGGCCAGCCCTTCCTTGGCCCCAAGGGTCACCGGGGTCAGTCCTGCCTGCTTTAACGCATGACCGGCGGGCATGCGTTGGCCCTCAAAAGTCGCCTCTCCCTCACCCATCATGGCGGCAGCCATATGCGCCAATGGGGCCAGATCACCCGATGCCCCTACTGATCCCTGAGACGGGATGACCGGCATGACGTTCCTGGTCAGCATCCCTTCGATCTGGGTGATGATCCCCATGCGCACACCCGAGGCCCCACGCCCGAGAGACAGCAGTTTGAGGACCATCATCAATCGCGTGGTGGCCGCATCCAGCGGATCACCTACGCCACAGCAATGGGACAGGATCAGGTTGCGCTGCAAACGGGCAACGTCCTCGGGCGCAATCTTGACGTTTGCGAGTTTGCCAAAGCCTGTGTTGATGCCATAGACGGCCTGATCCCCGGCGGCGGCATGTTCCACAGCTTTGGCCGCGGATTTGATCCTTTCGTGAGATGACGGGTCAAGCGTGACTGGCCCCTGCCCCAACCAGATCGCATGCAATTGGGCAAGCGTGGTCTCTCCCGGCGTCAGGATCATAGCTGCCCCCTGAAGACACGCGCATGCAGCGGGTTGAACCCGATGCGATAGGCCAGTTCCGCCGGATGCTTTACGTGCCAGACGCATAGGTCGGCCAGCGCTCCGGGCACGATCCGGCCTCGGTCGGTCAGACCCAGCGCAGCGGCGGCATGTACTGTCACCCCCAACAACGCTTCGAGCGGGGTCAATCGAAACAGAGTGCAGCCCATATTGATCGCCAACAAGAGCGAGGTCAGCGGAGACGAGCCAGGATTGCAGTCTGTTGCCAGCGCCATGGGCACACAATGGGTGCGGAATGCGTCCACCGGCGGGGTTTGGGTTTCCCGCAAAGTGTAGAATGCGCCCGGCAGCAGGACTGCGACGGTGCCTGCTTTGGCCATGGCTTGCGCATCTGCGTCGGTCGCGTACTCAACATGGTCTGCACTTAAGGCACCACAGCGCGCGGCCAATTGCGCGCCGCCCATGTGAGAGAGTTGTTCTGCATGCAGTTTGACGGGTACGCCCAGGTCCCGGGCCACGTCAAAGACACGCGCGATCTGGTCCGCGTCAAATGCGATACCTTCGCAAAATCCGTCCACCGCGTCCACCAACCCTTTGTCGTGTGCGGCCCGGAGCGTGGGTATGCATATGGTGTCTATGTACGCATCCGCATGGTCCTTGAATTCCGGTGGAATGGCGTGGGCACCAAGAAAGCTGGTTCGGACATCGACAGGGCGATAGGTGCTGATCTGGCGTGCGACCTGCAGCATCTTCAACTCGGTATCCTGATCAAGCCCGTATCCGGATTTCACCTCGATCACTGTGACGCCTTCGGCGATCAATGCGTCAACACGTTTCAGTGCATCGGCGAGGAGGGTTTCGGGGTCAGCGGCACGCGTGGCCCGGACAGTCGAGACAATCCCACCTCCGGCTTTCGCCACCTCAGCATAGGTGGCCCCGTTCAGCCTTTGTTCAAACTCTGCAGCGCGGTTGCCGCCGAACACGATGTGGGTATGGCAGTCGATCAGCGCCGGGGTCACAAGCCGACCTTCCAGATCTTTCGCCGGCAGTGACGCATAGGTATCCGGCAGGTCTGCTTCTGCTCCGACCCACGAAATGCGGTCTTTGTCCAAAACGACGGCACCCGCATCAATCAGGCCGAATGTGTCGTCGGTTCGTAATGTGGCGATGGTGGCATTGGTCAACAGCACTTGGGGCGACTCACTTGCGATAGGTTGTCTTTAATGCTTTTATGTATGCACATAATAATCTGTCAAGCGAGGCTGTGATGCAAACGATCTGGGCGGAAACGGCTTTGCTGCCCTCTGGCTGGGCTGAACAGGTCCGCGTGGATGTGGATGCGCAGGGTCGCATTCACGCGGTTGCGCCGTCCGTTCCACAGACAGGGACGACCGTGCCTTGCTTGTTGCCTGCCCCTGTCAACGTGCACAGCCACGCCTTTCAGCGCGCCATGGCAGGCCTGACGGAGGCGCGCGGACCTGATCAGACCGATAGTTTCTGGACGTGGCGCCAACTGATGTTCCGGTTTCTGAACCGGCTGACCCCGGATCATATCGAGGCGATCACCGCGTTGGTCCAAATGGAGATGCTTGAGGCAGGATATGCCACGGTTGCAGAGTTTCATTACCTCCACCATCAACCGGGCGGGGCACCCTATGACGCGCTAGGCGAGACGTCAGAGCGTATCTGCGCTGCTGCTGCGCAGACGGGCATCGGGTTATGCCTGCTGCCCGTCCACTATGAGTTCGGGGGCTGTGACGGGCGTGCTTTGGGACCGGGGCAAATCCGGTTCGGGAACACTATGGATCGGTTTCGCTCGCTTTGTGACGACGCGGCCGCTTCTCTGGGACACTTGCCGGGTGATGCAACACTTGGGGTCGCTCCACATTCGCTGCGCGCTGTCGGAACGCGAGACCTGACCGCCTACGCAGACCTTTTCCCAAGTGGTCCCATCCACATGCATCTGGCAGAGCAGCGTGCGGAAGTAGACGAGGTACAGCACCACCTACACGCACGACCGGTGACATGGGCACTCGACAACATGGACCTGACGGACCGCTGGTGTTTGATCCACTGTACGCAGATGGCGCCAGAGGAAACAGCACGGCTTGCCCGATCGGGTGCGATTGCGGGCCTGTGTCCGATCACGGAAAGCAGTCTGGGCGACGGCATCTTTGACGGTGTCCGGTGGTGCGAGACGGGCGGAAGCCTTGCCATCGGTTCAGACAGCAACATCCGCATTTCGCTAAGTGAGGAGTTACGCACGCTTGATTGTTCGCAACGGCTGCGCGATGGGACCCGCGCAGCTTTGGCGACACCAGACAAATCCACAGGTCGGCAGTTGTTTGACGGGATACGGCGCGGCGGGTCGCAGGCCACGGCGCGCGCGAGCGGGCAGATTGCAGAAGGTCATTGGGCAGACCTGATGGCGCTTGACACCACGTCCGAGCACCTTTGGGGCCGAGCTGCGGATCAAATCCTCGATGCATGGATATTTGCGTCCGACGACCATCTGGTCCAAGACGTGTGGGCCGCCGGGCGTCACATGGTGCAGGGTGGCACACATATTGATCGCCCGCGCATCGTTGCCGCTTACAAAAAGACTCTGGACGCCTTGAGGGATGCCATATGAATTCACCGGCCTTTCGCGACTGGCAATCTGTGCACGACGAGGTCCTGCGCCGCATCCGCACCCGTATGTGGCAGCCGGGGCAGATGATCCCTAACGAAGCGGAGTTGGCTGTCGAGTTTGGCTGCGCGCGCACGACCGTCAACCGCGCTTTGCGCAGTCTGGCAGACGCAGGTTGGCTGGACCGACGCCGCAAGGCCGGGACCCGCGTTGTCGCGCAACCCATAGCCAAGGCAACCTTGAGCATCGCCGTGATCCGGCACGAAATTGAAGAACGGGGTCAAAAGTACAGCTATCAACGGGTCACGCGGACATTGAGCGTTCCGCCACTAGGCGTCAGCGCAGCGATGCGCGTGCCTGCAGAAACCAGGATGCTTTACGTGCGCGCGCTGCACCTTGCGGATGACACGCCTTATGCGCTGGAAAGCCGCTGGATCAACCCGCAGGTTGTGCCGGGCGCGCAGGATGAACCGTTCCAGAAAGTCAGTGCCAATGAATGGCTGTTGCGCCATGCTCCGTACACGGACGGGGAGATTGCATTTTCAGCTATGAATGCCGGCGCGGATGAGGCGCACCTCCTCGTGTGCGCAGAGGGCGCCGCCCTATTTGCCATTGATCGCCTGACTTGGGATGGCGATGCATCCGTCACCAAGGTCCGACTGCTGTTTGCGCCGGGCCACCAGATGCGGACCGTGTTATAGCCACTTAGTAGGGGAGCCCTACGTAATTCAGTGCCATGGCGGCTTGCGCCTCCGGGCTTTCGCGCAAAAAGGCGAGTTCGGCCAGTTGCATCTTTTTGTCGAAATCGGTCTGGCCCGGATAGTGGTGCATCAGGTTTGAAAACCACCAACTGAAGCGTTGCGTTTTCCACACCCGCGCCAGCGCCTTTTGGGAATAGGTGTCGATGCCGTTGCTATCGCCCTCTGCGTAGAACTGGCGCAGTCCCTGATTGAGGTAATGCACATCGGACGCCGCTGTGTTGAGCCCCTTGGCCCCGGTCGGCGGGACAATGTGCGCAGCATCCCCGCACAGAAACAGGCGACCCCACCGCATCGGCTCGGTCACGAAACTGCGCAAAGGGGCAATGGATTTTTCGATGCTTGGTCCGGTGATCAGTGTCTCCGCTGCCTCGGTCGGAATTCGGCGGCGCAGTTCATCCCAGAAAGCGTCATCGGCCCAATTGTCCGGACTGTCAGACGTGTCGCACTGAATGTAGTAGCGGCTGAGCTGTGCGTTGCGCATCGAGCACAAGGCAAAGCCGCGGTTCGAATTGGCGTAGATAAGTTCGTCGTTCACAGGCGGTGTTTCGGACAGCACGCCAAGCCAGCCAAAAGGATAGACCTTTTCGAAATCAGTGCGCACCGTGTCGGGAATTGTCTTGCGACTGACCCCGTGAAACCCGTCGCACCCGGCAATGAAATCGCACTCGATGCGGTGGCTTTGTCCGCCCTGATCAAATGTCACGTAAGGGGCGTCCGTGTCCGCGTCACAGATCACAACACTGTCGACCTCAAACCGGGTGTCACCCCCTGTGGCGTCACGCGCGTCGTAGAGATCCCGGGTCACTTCGGTCTGCCCATAGACCATTACAGTCGCATCCGTATGGCGTGCGAAATCGATCCGGAACATGTCGCCGTCATAACCGATCAGCGTCCCGTCATGGACAAACCCTTCGGCCCGCATTCGGGCATCAACGCCGGCCTGCCCCATGAGATCCACAAGCCCGCGTTCCAGCACACCCGCGCGGATTCGACCCAGAACGTAGTCACGGGATTTTCGTTCAAGAACAACGGTGTCGATCCCGGCAAGGTGCAGCAATTGACCGAGCAACAGGCCCGACGGTCCACCACCGACTATCACAACTTGCGTGCGCATTTCGCTGCCTCCCTCGTGCGTGTATTGCTACACGCGCACCGCTGGGGTGCAAGATCAGCTTTCGGGCGCGCAGCCACCCCGTGCCGTAGCGGTCGCGATGTACCGGTCGAGTTCTTCGAGCCGGTCGCCATTGCCTTTCGGTGGCGCGAAGTCCCGCAGGATGCCTTTCCAGATGCCCGTCGCCCGCGTGGTGGCATCCACGTTGCCGCGCTCGGTCCATGTGCCAAAGTTGGCGAAATCGGCCACAAGCGGTTCGTAGAATTCCGTCTGGTAGCGTTCCATCGTGTGCGCCGCGCCAAAGAAATGGCCTCCGGGCTGCACTTCTTCCAAGGCATCCAGAGCAATTTCTGCCTCGTCCGCCGGGGTCGGCACGCAAAGCTCCGCCACCATTTGCAGCACTTCGATATCGGTGATCAGCTTTTCATAAGAGATCGTCAGCCCCCCTTCGAGCCAGCCTGCCGCGTGCAACGTCACCGTCGATCCGGCCAGCAGGCAGCCCCATGTGCCGAACTGAGTCTCGTTTGCGGCCTGAACATCTCCGAGGTTTGCCGCGGAACCGGACGCGCACCGCCATGGCAAACCGATATGACGCGCCAGCTGTCCCGCAGCGAGTGAAGCCTTGAAATGTTCCGGCGTGCCAAAGATCGGCGCACCGGATTTCATATCCACGTTCGAGGTGAAGGTGCCGTAGCAAACCGGTGCCCCGGGGTTGATCAACTGGCCAAGGGTGATCGCCGCCAATGCCTCGGCATGAGACAACGTCATCGCCCCCGCAACCGTAATAGGGGCCATGGCACCCATCAACGTGAATGGCGTGATGATCGCCATCTGCCCAGCACGGGCGAAATCCATAACGCCCTGGGCCATGGGCACATCCAACTGCCGGGGCGAGTTGGTGTTGATGATCGTGTAGCAGTGCGAATTGGCCGCAAATTCATCGTCCGACAGCCCCCGAAAACCTTGCAGCATCTCAAAGGACTCGGCCACTTGCCCAGCCCCCCGTGCAAAGATGAAAGGCACCTTGTCGGTCAGCTCCATCTGGCCTTTGGTCATCGCATAATGGCGCAGGTGCATCGGGACATCCTGCGGCTCGACAAGCGGCGGGATCATATGCAGCACATCGAAATGCTGCGTCAGGCTGATCAACTCGCGAAAGTCCTGTTCGGTGCCCGGACGCCGTCCGCGTTCCAGATCGGTTGCATGCGGACAGCCCGCGCCGGGTTGGAACACCATGGAACCAAGCTCCATCAGCAGGTCACGCGCCGGATTGCCTGCGATCAAGGAAAAGGACTTGGGGGCAGTCTCCAGCGCGGCAGCAACAATGTCTCGACCGATATGAACCATTTCGGTGGTTTCATCGACCCGTGCACCTGCCGATTGAAACGTGACCCGCGCACCCGGATGCAACACCTTGATCCCGAGCCGTTCGAGCACATCCAGTGCTGCGTCGTGCATCGTTGCGATCCGGTCATCCGAAAAGACCGTCATCGGCGGGAACGGGTTGCGCAGCTGACTGTAATCCGTGCTGCGCGCCTTGGTGGGCGGGGCGCCGCGCCCGCGTCGACGTGGGCGGTGTTCGCTCATCCGCGCATCGCTTTGCCTGTCGGGTCATAGGGCGAGGCTGCGATGACCTTTGCGTCACGTTCCACACCGACGATATGGACCTTGAGGTCCGACCCCTCGCTGCTGTGTTCGGTGTCCACCAGCGCCATGGCCAGTGATTTGCCCGTGGTGTGCCCAAACCCTCCGGAGGTGACGAAACCGACACGCGCGCCGTCTTTCCAGATGGGTTCATAGCCAGACGCATCCGCACCGTCTGCCGCGATATCCAGGGTGACTTGCCGCTGTGCAGGTCCGTTTCCATCCCGTTCGGCCACAGCCGCGGCTTTGCCCACGAATTCCTTGTCCCAGTCGATCCAGCGGTCCATGCCCGTCATGCCGGGCGTATAGCCTTGGGTGAATTCCGCCGACCAGATGCCGAAGGATTTTTCAAGCCGCAGCGATAGCAGGGCGTTGAAGCCGTATTCGATCATCCCGTGATCGGCGCCTGCTGCAAGCAGCGTGTCGCGCAACGCCTTGAGGTCGCCCGCGCGGCAGTGCAATTCAAAGCCGAGTTCCCCAGCCACCGAAAGGCGCCCGACGTGGCAACGCACAAGGCCGACGTCCATTTGACCGCAGCCCATGAACTTGAGCGCATCCGCATCGCCGTCAGTCAGTGCAGCCCGCAGCACCTCGCGCGATTTCGGCCCGGAAAGCGACAGGCCTCCCATCTCGTCGCCCAGGTCACGAACGGTGACGCCGTCTTCCATGTGGTCATTGAACCAGCGCATGTGCCACGCCCGCAGGTAATAAGAACCCGTGATCCAATAGCGCCCGTCGCCCTTGCCGTCCGCATCGGACCAGTTGAAGATCGTCAGATCCCCCTTGAGGCGTCCATCCTCACCCAGCATCGGGGCCAGCTTGACCCGACCCGGCGCGGGGAGCTTGGAGGCCATCAGCTTGTCCAGCCATACGCGCGCGTTGGGGCCTGTGACCTCGAAGCGTGAAAAGGCAGTGATGTCGAGCAGGCCGACCGTCTCGCGCACGGCGCGGCACTCGGCGCCAACGATCTCATGCGCGTTTGAGCGTTTGAGGGATGGCGTTTCGGCAAAGCCTTTGGGCGCGAAGTACAGTGGCACTTCCAGATCCCAGCTTTGGCCCCAGACCGCACCCGCCTCTGATTGGTCAGCGTAGATACCTGTCATTTTCAGCGGCCGTCCTGCGGGTAGCTGTTCGTTGGGATAGGTCATCACGAAGCGACGGGAATAGAACTGGCCCGTCGTCTCCTTGATGTATTGTTTGTTCTCGGCCCAGATGCCGTAGCGGGCAACGTCCATGCCGTAGACGTCCGCCTCTGGCTCGCCATGGATCATCCATTCGGCGAGCGATTTGCCAACGCCACCACCTTGCAGGAACCCGGCCATGACCGCGCAAGCGGACCAATATCCGCGCTTGCCGGGCACTGGCCCGACCAGCGGATTGCCGTCAGGGGAGAATGTGAACGCACCGTTGACCCACGTCTTGACCCCGACATCCTGCAGTGCGGGATAGCGTTCAAAGCCCATGATCAGCTCTTTTTCAATCCGGTCAGGGTCTTCCTGTTGCAACTCGAAACCGTATTCCCAGGGTGCGCCATCCATATTCCAGTGCTGGTGATCAATCTCATAGATGCCCAGCAAGACGCCCTTCTGGTCCTGACGCAGATAGGTGAACCCTTCGAGGTCGACTGTCATGGGCACTTCGAAATCCAGCTCTTCAAGCGCCGGAATCGTGTCGGAGATCAGGTAGTGGTGATTGAGCGGGGAAACGGGCAGTTCGATCCCTGCCATGCGCCCGACCTGCTTGGCCCAGAGTCCGGCGGCGTTAACGACGTGCTCGCAGGTAACCGTGCCCTTTTCGGTGACGATCTCCCATCCTTCCAGCTTTTGGTTCAGCTCGAGGACCCGGTTGTGTTCGACGACGGTGGCGCCGTATTTCTTGGCCGCACCTGCATAGGCATGCACCGTGCCGGTGGTGTCGATATACCCTTCGCGATCCGCCCACATGCCGCCCAACAGCCCTTCCCCAGACATGATCGGGTTCAGGTCTACCGCCTCTTCGACAGAGACGAGACGGCAGTCCTCAATCCCGATGGACTGGAAGGTACGATAGGCCGATTGCAGCCATTCCCAGCGGTCGGGTGTGCCCGCCATCGTCAGTCCGCCGGTCATGTGCAGGCCAATGTTCTGGCCGGACTCCTTTTCGATATCGGACAGGAGGTCGATGGTATAGGCCTGAAGCTGGGCAATGTTCGGATCTGCGTTCAGCGCGTGGATGCCGCCCGCCGCATGCCAGCTGGATCCGGCGGTCAGCACCGAGCGTTCGATCAGGCACACATCGCTCCACCCCATCTTGGCGAGGTGATAAAGCACCGAAGTGCCCACAACGCCGCCCCCGATGACGACAACACGATAGTGCGAATTCATGGCGATCCCCTGTCACTGACTTTTGGAGAAGGCTCAGACATCAGACCGTGTATGTCCAATGGATTCGCGACACCGGCAGGACAGCCAGCGACCCGATCGGTCAGGCGGCAATGCCGTGCATATGCCGGGTCATAACCTCGGCCAACCGTTCCTTGACGCGCGGATAGCGGGTGCTGGGCACAGGGATGGACACTGCATAGATATCACCGCCCTCATCACGCAGAGCAAATCCGATGGCACACACACCGTCTGTATGTTCATTTTCATCGCGGGCGAGCGCGCCCTGACGAATATCCTCGACCTCCGACAGGATCGCAACCAGTGGCTTGTCAGGATCGCCTTCCAATTCCGCGAGGATCAGTTTGGTGGCCTGCGTGGCCTCCATACGGGCCAGTGCCGCCTTGCCATTTGCCGTGGTGGTCAGCGGAAAGCGTTCCCCGATGCTCGACACCGTGCGCAGACGTTGAGAGCCGACGATCTGATCGATGAACAGCATGGCTGACCCTTCCAGAATGGCGAGGTCGACGGTCTCGCCCGTCTCATCGGCGATGGCTTGCATAACAGGGCGCAACCGGTCACGCATGTCCGAGGATGCCGCCTGCCCGAGGCTTTGGATTTCCGGGCCAAGCCTGATTCCCGAGGCCCCTCTTTCGGTCGAAATAAAGCCTTCAACTGCGAGCGCTGAAACGATCCGCTGTACCGTAGAGCGGGGCAGCCCGACACGAGTCGCGATCTGTCCAAGGCTCAAGCCCCTTGTGTCTTGCCCCAGCAAACGCAGGATGTCGGCCGCCCGCGATATGACCTGAATTCCTTGATTTCGTTGGCTATCTTGCCCATCCACGTCTCTGCTCCACTTCTGAATCCCGCCTCTTGACGGATGGTGCAGCCTAGAAAACAGCATCTGTGAAATCAAGACTTGACCGCTATGTGATACACTCGCACCATATTGCGAAACACCACATACTGGTTTTGGGAGGAACAGATGGTCGTCAATATTCGTGGGATCGATTTTCAGGAAAACGACAACAACGACATGGGGCTGGAGTTTGTGAACCTCAGCCACCGTTATGGGTTTCAGTGCCCCAACTGGCCGTACTTCAAGGACGTCCAGATCGACCGGAAACACTACATGGCCAAGTCCGGGGTTCTGTCCCAGACCATCACCACAACCATGCACGTCACCACTCACATCGACGCACCCGCACACGTGGTGCAGGGCACCCCGTTCATCGACGAGGTCCCGTTGCCACACTTCTTTGGCTCGGGTCTGGTGGTCAGCATCCCAAAGAAGAAGTGGGAGCAGATCACGGCGGACGATCTGGAGAAAGCCTGCGGCCATGCCATTCGCAAGAATGACGTCCTGATCATCAACACCGGCTGGCACAAGCAATACGAGGACGGCGACTATTTTGCCTATTGCCCCGGCCTTGTCCCTTCGGCCGCCGACTGGATGGTTGAAAAGGGTGTGAAGGTGGTTGGCCACGACACGCAGGCGAACGACCACCCGCTG
>JBCBDZ010000026.1:0-26177 GCA_038529225.1 Pseudomonadota bacterium
ATCATCGTCCGTGGGGTTGGGCGTGTCATTCAAAAGAGCGGCGGCCGACATCAACTGCCCGGACTGGCAATACCCGCATTGTGGGACCTGATGTGTGATCCACGCCTGTTGCAGGGCATGCAACGTATCTTGGGACGGCGCGAGCCCCTCGATCGTGGTGATGTCCTGACCTGCGACTGTATCAATCGGGGTGACGCATGTACGCGTTGCCACGCCATCAATCATCACTGTGCAGGCGCCGCATTGTGCCACACCGCAGCCGAATTTGGTTCCGGTCAGGCCCAGATCCTCCCTCAGCACCCAAAGCAGGGGCTTGGACGGGTCGGTGTCCACGTCCCGTGGGGTTCCATTCACTGTGATGGTGGTTTTCATGGCTCTCTCCTTTGAGAGGGGTCGGTGCAGGCGTCAGAGTGACAAATGAGCCGCAAGCAGAACAAGTATTCGGATTCTGTTTTGACACCCCCTCGGGTTCCTGTCAAGGTTCCGGAACGTTATTTGATGACGAAGGACGTGCGCTTGGAAAGCCGTTGGAAATCGGAACTGCACTGGCGGCGTACAGGGCAACAAAACCGCAGCGAGCGCACGCAATCCGCACTGCTGGATGCCGCAGAAGAGTTGATCCTTGAAAAAGGCACGGACGCCACGTCGATCGCTGACATTGCCAAGCGGGCCGGATCTTCGGTGGGGGCGGTCTATCATCATTTCAAAGACAAGACCGCGCTCTATTACGCCGTGTTTCACCGGATGACGGCGACCTACGAGTCGCTCAACAAACAGGCGTCCGACCCGAGGATCTGGGAAGGGGCCACGATCAGGGACCTGTTTCGGGGCTATCTGGAAATTGTGCTGACAACGACCCGTGAGAACGGCGCAGCCAAGGCGGCCGCCTCTGCGGTTATTGCGGATTTTCCAGAGCTGAATGCGCACTATTGTGAAATTCAGGGCGAAACGCGCAAGGCGCTGTTGGCGCTGGTCATGGAGCGACGTGGTGAGATCGGCGCCCCGGATGCTGAAAACGCCGCTGCGTTCGCCATCGACCAATTGTCCGCAATGCTGCGTGTTTACATGGACGCAAACATTCGACCCGCTGCGCTCGCGCCTTTGGACGAAGACCGGTTTGTGGCGCAATCGGTTGAACTGGTCGCGCGCTATCTTGAGTTGCCGCCGGCCTGACGACCCTTGCGCGGTGCCGCGCCTCGGGGCGTTTGTGGCGGTGCAGTTCAAACCGGTTCCATTCGCGAGATATCGGACGGGATGCGGGGGCTGTTGATGTCGACCAACAGGAACGAGAACGGAGGAGACCAGATGTTTGACAAAGCAATACGCGAAGGTGGTGTCGCGGTGATCACGGGCGGGGCAAGCGGCGTGGGTTTTGCGGCAGCGCAGGATCTGGCGCGGCGCGGACTGTCGATTCTGTTGGCGGATGTGTCTGCTGACGCGCTGGGTAAGGCAGCGCGCCACCTGTCAGAGCAGGGCGCGCAGGTGCAAACCCTGCAGACGGATGTTCGCGATGTCGACGACGTTGCCAAACTTGCCGAAACGGCCCGCGCGACAGGTCCGATTGCTGTCCTGATGAACAACGCAGGTATCTCGCGGCCGACGACAAGTTGGGACAACGCCCCCAACTGGCGCGATCTGATCGAAGTGAACCTGTTTGGGGTGTTGAACGGCGTCCAGGCCTTTGTCCCGGCCATGATGGATGCTGCGCGTCCGGCGGTGGTGATCAATACCGGATCCAAACAGGGCATCACCACGCCGCCCGGCAACCCCGGCTACAACGTGTCCAAGGCGGGCGTCAAAGTCCTGACCGAAATGCTGGCCCATGACTTGCGCGCAGCAGAAGCGCCGATATCGGCGCATCTGTTTGTACCGGGTTTTACCTACACCGGCATGATTTCGTCCTTCATTCCAGAGAAACCCGCGTCCGCGTGGACGTCTGAACAGACTGTCACACATCTCTTTGAACGTGTGTCGGCAGGGGATTTTTATGTCCTGTGTCCCGACAACGAGGTCACATCGCAAATCGATCAGCGACGGGTGACTTGGGCGGCGCAGGATATCGTTGAAAACCGACCCGCCTTGTCCAGATGGCATCCGGACTATGCGGGGCGGTTTGCTGCGTTTCAGGACTCCGGAGCGTAACGGCCACGTCGGTCGCATGCACCGTGCAAAACAGACCAAAGACATGCCAAGCCCAAAGTCTGAACACTCTGGCCGATCCAGTTCCCGTTTTTTCGCGTGCGCCCCGGTCCTTGGCGTCCAGACCGTTCAAGGGCCTTGGAAACGGGCTTTTCTTCTGTGCCACGCAAAAACAGGAGCATGCCCGCGCCCCTGATCTTGCCAAAATGTTTTCTTGCACAAGCCCTTGCGGTTGCGAACGACTCAGACTAAACCGCCCGAACAAAATGGCGCGGGATGGAGCAGCCCGGTAGCTCGTCAGGCTCATAACCTGAAGGTCGTAGGTTCAAATCCTACTCCCGCAACCAAAAAACGACGGTGCCAATTGTCGCAAAAACGGCCACCCGACGGGTGGCCGTTTGCGTTTTGTGCCTTTGACCCGGGGGTTCAGATATCCAGCTGATGCGCCTTGGTGCAAAGGCCGCTGTCCATGCGCGCAAGCCAAGGCGCAGGCAAGGAAAGCTGCTGACAGCCAAACGGAACGCGACGCCAAAGCTTACTTTGCGGATGTGGCGTTGAACACGAACAACTGTTGTCCGTTCAGGCTGTATCCGTCGATCAGTGCTTTGGCCGTTTCGCTTGTCAGCCATGCCTCGACAGCGGTCACGCCGCTTGCGTTGACATGTGGATGACGCACTGCGTTCACGGGCAGGAAACTGTACTGATTGAACAAATCCGGGTCGCCCGAAAACAGGAGTGACAGTTCGCCCTTGTTGGCAAAGTTCAACCAGCTGGCGCGGTCCGAGAGGATATAGGCATCCAGACCAGTGGCAGTGTTCAGACTGGCCCCCATACCCGCACCGACATCGGCGTACCACGTGCCAAAGGTGTCGGGATCAAGGCCTGCGCCCATCCAGAGTGCACGCTCTTTGCGGTGTGTGCCGCTGTCATCCCCCCGGCTGACAAATGGGCTTTGGGTGCGCGCGACTTGCGTCAATGCCTCTGTCGCCCGCGTCGCCATGCCAACCTGTGCCGGGTCCCGTTCCGGACCGACGATGACAAAGTCGTTGTACATGATCTCGCGCCGATGCGTGCCGTAACCCTCGGCGACAAATGCCTCTTCGGCTGCTTTGGAATGCACCAGAATGGCGTCGACATCCCCCGACCGACCCAAGCGCAGCGCCTGACCCGTGCCCACCACCAGCAACTGAACATCGATGCCTGTGTCGCGCGCAAGGGCAGGCAACAGGATGTCGGACAGGCCGGAGTTGTGAAATGACGTGGTGACGGCAAGGCGCACCCGGTCAGCGATGGCGGCGCCCGGCCACAACAGGATCAAAAGGGCAAACAGACGGATCATCGGATAATGTCCCCCTTCAGGAATGCCGAAAGTTCAGGTGTACGGGGCCGATCAAGCCTTTCGGCCCCACCAACTTCATGCGCCTGTCCACGCAGCAGAAACAGGATGTCTGTCGCCAGACGCCGGATCTGGCCGACGTTGTGGCTGGTCATGATGATACGGGTGCCGCCTGCACGGGCCTCCAGAAGCAAGGCTTCGATGTCCGCAGTGGCCTGTCCGTCCAGATTGGCGCAGGGTTCGTCCAGAAACAGCACTTCGGGCGTGCGGATCAGAGCGCGGGCGAGGGCCAGCTTTTGCCGCTCGCCCCCCGACAGGCGGGGGGCAGCACGATCCAGCGCGTCGGCAAGTCCGATGCGGTGCGCCCACTTTGAAATCAAAGCGTCGGCCTCCCTGGCCGGAGTGCCGACGAGCTTCAGTGGATAGGCGAGGTTGTCACGCACCGACCGGCGCAGCATCGTCGGCGTCTGAAACACATAGGCCTGTCTGGAACGAACCTCTGCCTCGGGCGCGGACCAGGTTACAGCGCCCCCCGAAATCCGTTCGATCCCGTGAAGCGCCTTCAGGAGCGTCGTCTTGCCTGCGCCGTTCGGCCCGATGACCATGGTCAGCCCGGTGCCCTCGAAACGATGGCTGACCGGACCGATCAGGGTCTTGCCGCGCCGCGTGATCGCAAGGTCGGTGACGGTTAGGGGAAACAGTGCACTTACCATCGTCCGCTCCGCTCGGTCTGGGACAGGGCGTGGGTTGCATAGTTGACCAGCAAGGACAGCGCGATCAGGACAAAACCAAGCCCAAGTGCCAGCGCAAAGTCGCCCTTGGATGTCTCAAGGGCGATGGCCGTGGTCAGCACACGGGTGGCATGATCGATGTTGCCGCCCACGATGATGATTGCCCCCACCTCGCCAATGGCACGACCGAACCCGGCGAGAGCCGCAGTCAGAAGCGCGCGCCGCCCGTCCCAGAGAAGCGTCCTTATCCGCTGGCCCGTGGTTGTGTTCAATGAGATCAGCAGGTCGTGGTATTCGGCCCACAATTCGCGCATCGCCTGATGGGTGATCGACATGATCAACGGCTTGATGATGATGACCTGCGCGATGATCATCGCCGTCGGTGTAAAGAGGAGCCCCAGCACCCCAAAAGGCCCGCCCCGCGACAAGAGCAGGTAGACAATCAGCCCGACGACAACAGGCGGCAGACCCATGAAGGCATTGAGCGTGGCAATCGCCGCACGGCGGTACTTGAAACGACGCACCGCCAACCACGTGCCTGCCGGCAGCGCGATCAGGCAGGCAATCGCCAGCGCCGTCAGGCTGACCTGCAGCGAACGCAACGTGATCTCCACCAGATCCGCATCCAGCCGGACAATCAGCCAGAAGGCCGCGCGCATTCCGTCCCAAATTTCTGTCATGTCAGGCGCGTCATTTCGCTCTTGATCCGCTGGGTGTCGGATCGCCTTAGCGCGTTGTGTGCGCGGTGCAAAGAGGGCTCAGGACATGGCCGCACCGCGCACGATATCCCCGATCTCGGCCAGAGCGTCCGCCATCGGGGAAGACTTGCGCCAGACCAGACCCACGGTCCGGGTCGGCGGTGGTCTGTCAAAGCGCGTGATGCACACCGGAGCAGAGCGGGTTTCGACATCCACGGCCATATCCGGAATCAGCGTTACGCCAATGCCTGCGCCCACCATTTGCACCAACGTCGACAGCGAACTGCCATCCAGCCCGTCGCGGGGCCGCGAGGGACTGATATTGCAGAAAGAAAGGGCCTGATCCCGAAAACAGTGCCCTTCCTCCAGAAGCAACAGGCGCATCTCATCCAACGCATCCGGCGATACCAAGGGCGCTCCGGCGTCCTTTTCGGGGCGGACCAGCACCATTTCTTCCTTAAACAGAGGCATCTCGGCCAGCGCCGGTTCATCCGTGGGAAGTGCCACAATGGCCGCATCCAGACGCCCGTCGAGCAACTCGGCGATCAGGCGCGGGGTGACCGTTTCACGCACATGCAGGTCAATGTCAGGGTAGGTTTGTGTGACATCGCTGATGAAGCGGGGCAACAGATAGGGCGCGATTGTCGGGATGACCCCAAGGCGCAACCGCTCAATCCGCCCGCCCCGCGCGGTTTCGGCCCAGTCGTTCATATCGGCAACGGCGCGCAGGATGTCACCAGCGCGCTTGGCAAAGGCCTCTCCCAGGGCAGTCAGGCGCACGTGCCTTGGCCCGCGCTCAAAAAGTGCAAAGCCAAGACTTTCCTCCAGGTCCCTGATCTGCACGGACAGGGCTGGCTGCGAGATTGCGCAACGCTCGGCGGCTCGTCCGAAATGCCCTTCGTGGGCGAGTGCTTCGAAATATGTCAGCTGGCGCAGCGTGAGATTGTTCATAACAAAAAACTATGAAGGCAATAAAAAAATGCAACTTAAATCTATGGGGTGATCCTGTTATCACCGCCCCAAGACATGGGGGAGAAGGCCAGCCAGACGCGAATCGCGGGCAGGCCAAGACCTCTCCATGACCCAGACAGACAAATCGGCGATCAAGCCTAGACCCGTCGCGGTTTTGGCTTACCTCGCCCCCAGACACCTATGATCGGAGACAGATATGGACGGAAATGACGTTGGCAAGTGCCCGGTGATGCACGGGGCGACCCTGCACAGCACCTTTGGCGGTCGCACGAACAAGGACTGGTGGCCCGAAACCCTGAGTATCGACGTTCTGCACCAGCACGGCGCGCGCGTCGATCCGATGGACCCCGACTTTGACTATCGCGAAGCGGTCAAGGGATTGGACTATGACGCGGTCAAGGCTGATTTGCACGCGCTCATGACCGACAGCCAGCCTTGGTGGCCTGCGGACTGGGGACATTACGGTGGCCTGATGATCCGCATGGCGTGGCACGCGGCGGGTACATACCGCATGCAGGACGGGCGCGGCGGCGGATCGGCGGGCGATCAGCGGTTCGCGCCACTGAACTCGTGGCCGGACAACGCAAGCCTCGACAAGGCGCGCCGTTTGCTGTGGCCCATCAAGAAGAAGTACGGGAACGCCCTGTCATGGGCTGACCTGATGTTGTTGGCGGGCAATATCGCCTATGAGTCCATGGGTCTTAAAACCTTTGGCTTTGGCTTTGGCCGCGCGGACACATGGGCGCCGGGCATCGACATCAATTGGGGCGAAGAGGCTGAGTGGCTGGCGCCCTCCGAGAACCGCTATGAAGACCTCGACGATCCGTCCACCATGGCGAACCCGCTGGCGGCTGTTCACATGGGCCTGATCTATGTGAATCCCGAAGGTGTGAACGGCAACCCGGACCCGGCGCGCACTGCGCTGCATGTGCGCGAAACCTTTGCCCGCATGGCGATGAACGACGAAGAAACCGCAGCCCTCGCCGCAGGTGGTCACACGGTCGGCAAGGCGCACGGAAATGGTGATGCGGGCGCGTTGGGTGCCGAGCCGGAAGGTGCGGGCTATGAAACCCAGGGCTTTGGCTGGACGAACCCGAACCAGACGGACAAGGCAAGTTCGCTGGTCACGTCCGGTATTGAGGGCGCGTGGACGACCGAACCAACCAAGTTCGACATGGGCTATTTCAAGCTGCTGTTCGGCTATGAGTGGCAGCTGACCAAATCGCCTGCAGGCGCAAACCAGTGGGAACCGATCGACATCAAGGAAGAGGATATGCCGGTCGACGCCTCTGACCCGTCGATCCGTCGCATGCCGATGATGACGGATGCGGATATGGCGATGAAGGTCGATCCGATCTACCGTGAAATCTGCGAAAAGTTCATGGCGGACGAAGCCTATTTCCGCGACACTTTTGCCCGCGCGTGGTTCAAACTGACCCACCGCGACATGGGGCCCAAAGCCAACTACATCGGTCCCGATGTGCCGGCCGAAGACCTGATCTGGCAAGATCCGATCCCCGCTGGCAACACCGACTATGATGTAGCTGCGGTCAAGGCAAAGATCGCCGATGCAGGCGTTCCCCACGCGAACCTCATCGCGACCGCATGGGACAGCGCACGCACCTTCCGCGGGTCCGACAAGCGGGGCGGGGCCAACGGTGCGCGCATCCGTCTGGCACCCCAACGTGGCTGGGAAGGCAATGAACCTGCCCGTCTGGACGCCGTGCTTGCGGCTCTTGAACCCATCGCGGCAGAAACGGGCGCATCGGTCGCCGACGTGATCGTTCTGGCCGGGAACGTGGCCGTTGAAGCCGCGGCAAAAGCCGCAGGCTATGACATCAGCGTGCCCTTCACACCGGGTCGTGGTGATGCCACGGACGAGATGACGGATGGCCCCAGCTTTGATGTGCTTGAACCCTTCTCGGACGGGTTCCGCAACTGGCACATGGACAAGGTGGCCAAGAGCCCCGAGGACATGCTGGTGGATCGCGCGCAACTGCTTGGTCTGAACGGTCACGAAATGACCGTGCTGCTGGGAGGGATGCGCGTGCTGGGCACCAACCA
The DNA here is from genome assembly GCA_038529225.1 of Pseudomonadota bacterium. Taxonomy (GTDB): domain Bacteria; phylum Pseudomonadota; class Alphaproteobacteria; order Rhodobacterales; family Rhodobacteraceae; genus Tateyamaria. The sequence continues at coordinate 7,941 of JBCBDZ010000026.1, forward strand.
TGGCGGAACCGCGCATGGGGTGTTCACAGACCGTGTGGGTCAGTTGACGAACGACTTTTTCGTTACCCTGACGGACATGGCCTACAGCTGGAAACCTGCCGCGGGCGGGACCTACGAGATCGTGCAGCGCGCAACAGGCGAGACCAAGTTCACCGCCACCCGTGCAGACCTTGTGTTTGGCTCAAACTCGATCCTGCGGGCCTATGCCGAGGTCTATGCGCAAGACGACAATGCAGCCAAGTTCGTGAAGGACTTTGTGGCCGCCTGGACCAAAGTGATGAACGCCGACCGGTTCGACCTGCTGGCATAACCTGAACGGCAAAAACACTGACAAACGCGGGCCTGTCACCGGGCCCGCGTTTTTGCATTTCAGGGCGGTGCGTGCCGCCTTGACTTTCCACCCCATGCCCGGTGTATCTGCGCCGATCAAACGACCACCCCCGAAGGGACCACGCCCATGCATGCATACCGCTCTCACTCCTGCGCCGCGCTGACTTCGGCCGATGTGGGCAATACTGTACGCCTGTCGGGCTGGGTGCACCGGGTGCGCGACCACGGCGGCGTGCTGTTTATCGACTTGCGGGACCACTACGGGATGACTCAGGTGCTGTGCGATCCCGACAGCCCCGTGTTTTCCGAGGTCGAAAAATTGCGCAGTGAATGGTGCATCCGCATCGACGGCGAGGTCAAGGCGCGCGATGCGTCGCTGGTGAATCCCAAGATCCCAACCGGCGAGATCGAGGTTTTCGTGCGTGATCTGGAAGTGCTGGGCGCCGCGGACGAGTTGCCGCTGATGGTGTTTGGCGATCAGGAATACCCCGAAGAAACACGGCTGAGCTATCGCTACCTCGACCTGCGCCGCGAAAAGATGCAGGCCAACATGAAGCTGCGCAGCGACGTGGTGTCGTCGATCCGCAAGCGCATGTGGGATCAGGAGTTCCGCGAGTATCAGACACCGATCATCACCGCATCGTCTCCCGAAGGCGCGCGCGACTTTCTGGTGCCCTCGCGCCTGCAACCGGGCAAGTTCTACGCCCTGCCGCAAGCACCACAGCAGTTCAAGCAGTTGTTGATGGTGTCTGGGTTCGACAAGTATTTCCAGATCGCACCCTGTTTCCGTGACGAAGACCCGCGCGCGGACCGCTCGCCGACCGACTTTTACCAGTTGGATATGGAGATGTCGTTTGTCACGCAGCAGGACGTGTTCGACACGATCCAGCCGGTGCTTACGGGCGTATTCGAAGAGTTTGGCGGCGGCAAGAAAGTGGACGAAACGTGGGAGCAGATCAGCTACCGCGATGCGGCCCTGTGGTACGGCAGCGACAAACCCGACCTGCGCAACCCGATCAAAATGCAGGTGGTCTCCGACCACTTCCGCGGGTCCGGCTTTGCGATTTTCGCAAAGCTGCTGGAGCAGGATGGCACCGAAATTCGCGCAATCCCGGCACCCACAGGGGGCAGCCGCAAGTTTTGTGACCGCATGGACGCCTACGCCCGCAAAGAAGGGTTGCCAGGGATGGGGTACATCTTCTGGCGTGAAAAGACGGCCGACGCTGTCGCCCAGGAACTTGGCATTTCCGTCAAAGAGGCACAGGCCAAGCTGAAGTCGGGCGAGGTCGAAGGTGGCATGGAAGCCGCCGGTCCTCTGGCCAAGAACATCGGCCCCGAACGTACCGAAGCGATCCGACAGCAACTGGGTCTGGGTATCGGCGATGCGGCCTTTTTCCTTGGGGGCAAGCCAAAGGCGTTCGAGGCCATTGCGGGCCGTGCGCGAAACGAGATCGGGGCCCAACTGGGCCTGACGGACGAAGACCGCTATGCCTTTGCATGGATCGTCGATTTCCCGATCTACGAACGCGACGAGGAAAGCGGCAAGATCGACTTTGAACACAACCCGTTTTCCATGCCTCAGGGGGGCATGGAGGCGCTGCAGGGCGATCCGCTGGAGGTTCTCGGGTACCAGTACGATCTGGCCTGCAATGGCTATGAACTGGTGTCCGGCGCCATCCGGAACCACCGCCCCGAGATCATGTTCAAGGCCTTTGAAATCGCAGGCTATGACGAGGCGGAGGTGCGCAAGCGGTTCGGCGGGATGGTCAACGCGTTCCAGTACGGCGCACCACCCCACGGGGGCTGTGCGGCGGGCATTGACCGGATCGTGATGCTGCTGGCCGGCGAACAGAACATCCGCGAGGTGATCCTGTTCCCGATGAACCAACGGGCCGAAGACCTGATGATGAACGCACCAAGTGAGCCGACACCCGATCAGTTGATGGAACTGGGATTGCGGGTCATTCCGCAGGACTAGGCGCCGGTTCGCCTGTGTGATGTGCATGGGCGGTCGGACTGTGCTAGGGTAGGGCTGCCTGCAACGCGACCGTCAGGGCCCTGAACATGCGCGCATTCGATCCCCATCTGGCTGAAATCCGGTTTGGCTACGGTCTGTCCCCGGATATCGCGGCCCCGCGCGATGCGCGTGACATGCTCGATGGTCTGATTGCCGCCGATGATATGGCGCAGGCGTTCCCGTCAGAGCCTTTTGACACCGTTCTGGAATGGCTGGTGGCCATTCAGGATACCCGCGTGGCGCAGCGCAAGATGGGCAACAAGGCGGCAGCTGACGTGATCCGGGAACAGCGTCGCACACTGAACAAAACGGCGCGGCGCGCGTGGCTGGGCTGGGTCGGGCAAACGATGCTGCGGCGCAGCTTTACCCAGACCGGGTTTCGCGAGCGCATCGTGGCGTTCTGGGCCGATCATTTTACGGCGCGCGGCCAGATCGGAGCGTTCCGGCGCAGTACCACGCCCTACATCGATGATGCCATCCGGCCTGCAATCGCTGGCCGGTTCTCAGACTTGCTGCAATCTGCAGTGATCCATCCGGTGATGCTCGACTATCTGGATCAGGCGCGCTCCGTCGGGCCGAACAGCCCCTTCGCGCGCAAGCGGGCAGGGCGCAAACCCGCAGGGCTGAACGAAAATCTGGCGCGCGAAGTGCTTGAACTCCACACGCTTGGCGTCAATGGCCCCTACACGCAAAGCGACGTCACGCAATTGGCCGAACTGTTTACGGGCATGACCTTTGATGCGCGACGCGGGTATCGTTTCCGCTCGGCATTTGCCGAGCCGGGCGCAGAAACCGTGCTGGGACAGACTTACCCGGATGCACGAGATGACATGTCGGTGCGCGCGGCCCTGAACGATCTGGCAGCGCACCCCGCCACAGCGCGCCATATCGCCTGGAAACTGGCAGTGCATTTTACCGCGGACGATCCGGATGCGGGTCTTGTTGACACGCTCGAGGCGACATACCGCGCCCATGACGGGGCGCTGATGCCACTTTATGCAACCTTGCTGGATCACCCGGCGGCCTGGGCGAGGCCGCTTGCGAACATGAAACCGCCGATTGATTTCGTATCATCGGCGTTTCGCGCCCTCGGGCCATCCCGTGATGTGGTCGCATCTGCGCGACCGCAGGATGTCGCCCGGTACGTGGTGCAGCCATTGGCGCGCATGGGCCAAGCCTGGGAACACCCGATCGGACCTGACGGGTGGTCAGAAAACGATGCGGACTGGATCTCGCCGCAGGGGCTTGCGGCACGTGTAACATGGGCCATGCAAGTGCCACAGCGGGTCAGGGACCCTTTGCCAGACCCACGCATTTTCGCCGAAACAAGCCTTGGTCCTTTCGGGGACGAACCCGTGCGCTTTGCAGCCCAAGCCGCTGAAAGCAAGGCGGAAGCCATCGGGCTGGTGCTGATGTCGCCCGCCTTTCAACGCCGATAGGAGCCTGAACATGCCCGACCCCGTATCGCGCCGCGCGTTCATGGCCCGCTCTGGTCTCATCGGGTGCTCGCTTGCCGCAAGCCCGCTGCTGACGCCGCTGAGTTTTGCGGCAGCGCCATGGGACACGCGGCTGGTCGTCATCATCCTGCGCGGCGGCATGGACGGGCTGGATGTGGTGCAACCCTACGGTGATCCGACCTTTGCCGGTTTGCGCGGGTCGCTGTCGGGCGGACCGGACGCCGGGGCCCATGATCTGGACGGGTACTTTGCGCTGCATCCCCGACTGGCGGGGCTGTTGCCGATGTGGCAGGCGGGACAGCTTGCCTTTGTGAATGCGGTGTCCACGCCCTATCGCGACAAACGCAGCCATTTCGATGGGCAGGACCTGCTAGAGGCGGGCACGTCCAGTCTGGCCGGTGTGCGCGATGGCTGGCTCAATCGGATGCTTCAGACGGTTCCCGACGTCAGTGGGCAAACGGCCTATGCGATCGGGCGCAGTGGGATGCGGCTCATGTCCGGTGCCGCGGACGTGTCCAACTGGTCCCCCGATGCCGATCTGACCCTGAGCCCGCAGGCCGAAGCGTTGCTTGCGCTTGTCACTGAATCTGATCCGGCGCTTCACGCCGCCCTGGCGGAGGCAAACATTCTGGCAAAAGACAGCGCTGAGGGGCAGTCAAGAGGCACGCCCTATCATCTTGCAATCGCCAAATTTGCGGCGCGTCAATTGTCCGACCAGGCACGCATCGCGTCGTTTTCTCTGAATGGATGGGACTCTCATCGCGGGCAAAGACGCGTTTTAGGCAATGCCCTCGAACGGCTTGCCGATACCATCGTAACGCTAAAAAACGGCATGACGGACGCGGTCTGGGGCAAGACGGCTGTCGTTGCAATGACCGAATTCGGGCGCACCGTCCGCGAGAACGGCACGCAAGGAACGGATCACGGCACGGGCGGTCTGATGCTGCTGGCCGGTGGGGCGGTGCGGGGCGGGCGCGTTTACGGCCAGTGGCCGGGTCTGGGCGAGGGAGACCTCTATCAGGACAGGGATCTGATGCCGACGACCGATGTGCGCGCGCACACAGCATGGATCATGCGCGGTTTGATGGGCCTTGATCGGACAACGCTGGAAGGATCGGTGTTTCCGGGGGTCGCGCTTGGTCCGGATTTGGGCCTGCTGTTGTAGGCGGTCGCGGAATTCGCTTGGCCTTGCGCCGGACTGCGCCTAACGTCCCGGTATGTTTGTACTTTATCGCCCCCACCACGACCCCGTACCCAACTGGACTCCGCCCCCTGCACCGGACAATACACTGGTTCTCGAGGGCGCCTACTGCCGGTTGGAGCCGCTGGTTGCAGAGACCCACGCGGCCCTGCTTTACCGTGTTTATGTCGGGCAGGACCACGTCTGGGATTACCTGCCATACGGCCCGTTTTCATCCTCGTCCCAGTATCATCGCTGGATGCGCGAGTCCGAACATGACGACACGGTCGAGTTCTATGCGATCAGGAACAAGGTCAGCGGTGCCTATGAAGGGGTCGCCAGTTACCTGCGCATCGCACCGGATGCTGGGAGCATCGAGGTGGGGCATATCAACTTCAGCCCAGCCATGCAGAAGACCCGGGCGGGCACCGAGGCCCTGTACCTGATGATGGCCTGGGCCTTTGAGGCCGGGTACCGACGGTTCGAATGGAAGTGTGATGCGCTGAACCAAGGCTCGCGCCGCGCCGCACAGCGCCTTGGGCTGAGTTACGAGGGTGTTTTCCGGCAGGCATCGGTCGTTAAGGGCCGCAACCGGGATACGGCATGGTTTGCGGCCATTGACCGCGAATGGCCTGGCCTCAAGGAGGCGTTTCGCGTCTGGCTGGATCCATCCAATTTTGACAGCGCCGGTGGGCAAAAAGAACGCCTGTCCGACTTGACCCAACTTGTCCGTGCAGCCGAGGATCCGTCACTGATCGGTTAAGCGCGCCGGTCAGATCGCGATCTTGTCGGCCAACCGGCGCTGCACCAGTCCGGCGACAGTTGCGGCCTCAGATGCCGCAGAGTCCCCGCGGGCGCGTTTGGCGGCCAGCAATTCGGTGGCCAGTGCCAATTCGTTGTCATCCGCGCTGCGCGCCACCCCGCCAAGAAACTGTGCGACGTAATCCAGTGTCCGCGTATCGCTTGCCCCTTCCATGACGTCGGCGACATGCGCCATGTCATCGCGGAACGCGATGGGGTCCGGTTGTATGACATCTTCGGGCACCGCGCGTGGGCCGGCGGGATGCCGGTCTTTGGGCAGGTTCGCCAGAATTTGGTCCTGAAACGCGGCGACAGACACGATCGGCTTGCCGAGGAAGCCATCGGCACCGGCCGCCATGACCACAGCCTCGCTGTCATCATCTCCGGAGGTGCCAAGGATGACGTCCGGGCGCTGGTTGGACGCGGCCAGTTCACGGATCAGATCGGCCCCGTTTCCATCCGGCAGTCCCACATCGATGATCGCGACTGACGGGCGATAGACCTGCAAATGGCGTCGCGCCGCGCGCAAGGTATCGGCCCGCCTGATCCGCGCACCGCTGCGCAGACAAAGCAAGCGCAGTGCTTCACAGGCAAATCGACTGTCTTCAATCACCAGAACGGTCAGGCCCAGCAGCGGGCGCATTGCGGTGGGGGCCGGGTAGTTTGGTGCAAACGGGTCTGTGGTATCCATTTTTCGTCTCCAGGCAGCTAACGCGACTCATCGTTACGTACCGTTGCCTAACAGCAAGTTAACGCCGCGCTTGCGCGCGCCCACAAGCTTGGCGATAAGGGCACAAATTCAACGTCACTTCAGGAGCTTTGTATGATTGGACGCCTCAATCACGTCGCCATCGCCGTGCCCGACCTCGAGGTCGCCGCAGCCCAGTATCGTGACGCATTGGGTGCCAATGTCGGCGCGCCACAGGACGAGCCCGATCACGGTGTGACGGTGGTGTTTATCGAACTGCCCAATACCAAGATCGAATTGCTGTATCCTCTGGGTGACGACAGCCCGATCGCCGCCTTTCTGGAAAAGAACCCTTCAGGCGGCATGCACCACGTCTGTTACGAGGTCGACGACATCATCGCCGCGCGCGACCACCTGAAATCGACCGGTGCCCGTGTGCTGGGCACGGGAGAGCCTAAGATCGGGGCGCATGGCAAACCTGTCCTGTTCCTGCACCCCAAGGATTTCAACGGCTGTCTGGTCGAGTTGGAGCAGGTCTGATGGGCATCACCTCTGCCCTCGTCCTTTATGCGGTGATCTGGTGGATGTGTTTCCTGATCGCGTTGCCGATCAAGGTGCAGACCCAGGGCGATCTGGGCAAGGTCGAACCGGGCACCCACGCTGGCGCGCCAGAGCATCATCACACAAAGCGCAAAGCGTGGATCGTCACGTGGGTGGCGCTTGTTCTGTGGGTCATCATCGCGGGCATCATCCTGTCAGGCTGGATTTCCCTTAGCGATATGAGCTGGTTTGACCGGGCGCTTGAGCCTCTGTGAGGCGGTGAAACAGGTGGGTGAATGTGGCCGCCCCGATGATCGGGATCATTAGGTTTATCAACGGGATAGAGAGCGGTATCGCCATCAGCGTGCCCGCCAGCCAGACCGTGCCGGAGTGCATGCGTCTCAGTTCCCTGGCGCGCGCGCGCCCGACGCGGCGCATGGCGGCGAGGGTGAAATACTCCCGTCCCAGCAAGAACCCGTTCAAACCCCAGAAAATGAAAATCGCCGATGGCGGAAACATCACGTAAAGGATCAGGGCAAGGATGTTTGCCCCGATCAGCACGCCGAGAAAGTTGATCGTGTCCACGGCCGCGTCGCCAAAGGACACGGGCGTTGCGGGGGGCAGATGGGGGTAATTGCGCTCTTCCACGGCGGCGGCCACTTCGTCCAGAAACATCGACGTGATGGCTGAGGCCACGGGCATCATCAGGAAGATGGACAGCCCAAAGAACAGAAAGAAGGATCCCCAACTGATGATATCGTCCAGCCACGTGATTTCGCCCACCCAGGGGACGGATACACTGTCTGCTGTCAGCGACCCGATCAGCCAGACAAGACCGGACGTGGCCCCGATCAAAAGCGCGATGGTCAGAGCGAGCCCGAGGAACAGCACACGGCGAAACCGGGGATCGCCCATCTGGCCAAGGGCGGCAAAGAAAGACGACAGGATCATGTGTCCACCCACGTAGTGATCCGGGACATATCGGGGCGCGGGCGGTCTGGCGGCGTGCTTGTTTCGGTGCCGATGTGGATCAGTCCGGCGATGCGCTCATGCGCCTCAAGCCCCAGCTCCGACTGCATGAATCCGCGATCATGGCTGGGCCAGCCGCTCAGCCAGTTGGCCCCCCAACCTGCCGCAAGGGCAGCGTTCAGCAACGCAAGACACACCGCTCCGGCAGAGTAGGTCTGTTCCAGTTCAGGGATCTTCTCGGACGGTTTTTGCACTTCGATGACAGCGACGGCGAGATGCCCCTGATCGAATTGGTTGCGCCCTTTGGTGATCTGTTCGGCGTCCATGCCAAGGGCCTCACCGCGTGCCTGAACGGCCTCGGCCAGACGGGGCATCGCGCCCTTGCCCAGCACAATGAAACGCCAAGGCTCCAGCTTGCCATGATCTGGCGTGCGCGCTGCGGCCGTCAGCAGGGTTTCCAATGTCGCGCGATCCGGCACGGGTTCGGCCAGTGTCTTGGCCGGGCGCGAGCGGCGCGTCAGGAGAAAGTCGAGGGCGGCAGGGTTTGTGGGGGTCATATGTTACGCCTTTTTACATGTTGTGGGTCATGTCGTGGCGAAGGGCTGCGACGTCAAGGGGTTAGAGGCCTAATTCTGTGGCCATACGGTCGATTTCGCCCAGTTGGAACGCTTCAAGCCGCGCGCCGGGCTGGCGCGAGGTCAAGGCCCGGGCCATCGGGTCGGGGGCGGTGATCGTGCTTCCGGACAGGGCTTCGATCGTGGCATGCCCACAGAAGGGGACGTAGATCTCGGAATAGCCCCCTTCATGCGCGAGCACCAGTTTGCCGTCGCAAACACGCTCCGCCAAGGCTTTGATCTTCAACGTCATTTCGCGGAATGTCTCGGCCATGCAGAGCATGCTGGCCAGCGGGTCGGGGGCCGCGGCGTCAAAGCCGCAGGCGACGATGATGAGGTCGGGATTGAACGCATCAATGGCCGGGACGGCGACCCGGTCGATGGCGTGCAGATAGCCGCTGTGCCCGGTGCCTGCGGGCAGGGGCAGGTTGAGGTTGAAGCCGTCTCCGGCGCCTGTGCCGCGATCACCTAAGTGACCGGATTCCAATGGATAATTCCCTTCCTGATGAAAGGAGAGGGTGAGCACGTCATCGCGTTCATAGAAGATACTTTCGGTGCCGTTGCCGTGATGCACATCCCAGTCGAGCACGGCAATCCTGAGGTCGGGCTGCGCAGCCTTGGCCGTTTCGATCGCGATGGCGATGTTGGCCAGCAGGCAAAAGCCCATTGGACCATCCGCGCGGCAGTGATGGCCCGGAGGGCGGCTGAGGGCGTAGGCGTTTGCGTGAGTGCCTGCGAGCACATCCGCAACGGCGCGGGTCACAAGCCCGGCAGAGAGGGCCGCAAGGTCGAACCCGCCCTTTGCAAAGGGGGCATGATGGCCGATCTCTCCGCCATTGTCGTCAGATAAGGCCTTGAATCTATTCAGGTAGTCTGGATCATGCACGGCCAGCATCTGGGCCGTGCTGACCGGCTGGGCGGAGGCAACAGAGAGGTCGTCGATGAGACCGGTGGCATCCATCAGGTTCTTGAGGCGACGCTTGGTTTCGGGGCTTTCAGGCAAGCCCCCGGCGGCCAGTGGCTGCACCAAACCGCCAAGGGGCACGGTAAAGGCGTAGTTGCCACCCGCATGCCACATGCTGCGTTCGTCCCAGTAAAATCCTGTGCTCATGACCACCCCTTATCCTGCCTGCGCAAGGTGGCGGAAATCACATCCCGGCGCAACGTAAGCTGCCCAAAATCCGTACCCCGGCGCGAATCAGGGTTAACGCCAACAAAACCGGGGTAATCGCGATGCACCATGCGTGCACAGCCTGTGCACGGACTGTGCACCGCGGGGCGCACCGGCGCGGGATTAGCAGGGCGCGTGCCTGAAACGGTGAGCAAAGTCCTAACGCGCCTCAGCAAGCAAAGCGGCAACATCCAGCGGCGCATTCACCATGGCCAGGTTGCCGTCTGCATCCACGGGCCAGTCGGCCCGGTCCCGGTCTCGATAAAGTTCGACGCCATTGCCGTCCGGATCTCGGAAATAGACAGCCTCGGACACGCCATGATCGGCCGCTCCGTCCAGTGGCGTTCCGTGATCGAGGACCCGTTGCAAGGCCGCCCCGAGCGAAGCGCGGTCGGGATAGAGAAATGCGGAGTGATAGAGGCCTGCTGCGCGTTCGGGCGCGGGCCCGGCGCCCAGCGAATGCCAGGTGTTGAGGCCGATGTGGTGGTGATACCCGCCTGCGCCCAGAAACGCGGCCCTGTCGCCGTAGCGCTGCGTGAGGCTGAAGCCGAGCACGTCGCCATAGAATGCGATGGCGCGGTCAAGATCGCTGACCTTGAGGTGGATGTGACCGACGCGGGTTTCGGCGGGGGCTGTTGCGGACATGGGCCTGCCTTTCCTTTAGTGCGAATGAGACAGAGATAGGTGCGGCAGGGCGGGTCGAACAAGCGGCAGTCTTGCGCAGGGTTGGTGCGCTGATGCAGAGCTGGGACGCGCGCCGTGGCAAAGCCATGAGGCGGGAAAGGGACGCATATGCCAAAAATCAGCACGGACCAGTGGACGCAGCACACGGGCGGCCCCCATCCGATGTCCGGACAGGATGACGGCCCGAGTGCCGACATCGCGCTGGGCGATGCAATCGGGCTGACGCAATTTGGCGCGCGGCTGGAAAAGCTGCCGCCCGGGTCCCGATCCTCCCACCGTCATTGGCACGAGGGGGAGGACGAACTGATTTACGTACTGTCTGGTGCGCTGGTGCTGGTAGAGGAGGACGAGACCTCGTTGCGTGCTGGTGACGTGGCCGGCTGGAAGGCTGGGGTGCCGGTGGCCCACTGTCTTGAGAACCGATCAGATCAGGAGGCCGTGTTTCTGGTGGTCGGCGCGCGTGTTGAGGCAGATATGGTGCACTATCCCGATCACGATGTGGTTCTGCGGTACGACCGGAACGGACGGCGCTATTTCCGCGCGGACGGTACGGAGATCCTGTCAAAGGACTGACAGCCTGAGCGCCGGGGCGCTGACGGACGTGAAACCCACTTTGCCCGTGATGTGATGCGGGTTAGACTGGGGAAAACACTGAGGTGAGCAGACCCATGACCCTGACCCGGAGAACGACCCTGTTGGGCCTTGGTGCCCTTGGCCTTGCGGCGTGCGGGGGCGGGGGCGTGTCCGTTGCCCCCGCAAACGCAACCGGGGGCGCATTGCCTGCGGATTTGCAGCCCACGCCGAATGCGGCCTATGACGCATGGGTGCGCGCGTTTCGTGCGCGCGCGGGCGCGCAAGGCCTGTCTGATGCCACGCTGGCGACCGGGTTTCGTGGCACGGGGTACCTGCCCGGCGTTGTCAAACGCGACCGCAATCAGGTCGAATTTTCCCGCACGCTCGAAGACTACCTGTCCATTGCCGCCTCGGACGAACGGGTGAGCAAGGGACGTGCAGCCTATGCCCGGCACCGGGCCACTTTGGCGGCGGTTGAGCAGCGTTATGGCGTGGCGCCTGAAATCGTGACGGCCGTCTGGGGTTTGGAGAGCTTTTTTGGCGAGCGGCGTGGCAATGTGCCGGTGGTGTCTGCCACATCCACGCTGGCCTTTGACGGGCGGCGCGGTGCGTTTTTTGAACAGCAATTGGTGGCGGCTTTGAAGATCCTGCAATCGGGGGATGTGTCTGCCCCGGACCTCAAGGGGTCATGGGCGGGGGCGATGGGACACACCCAGTTCATCCCGACCTCCTACCAGGCCTTTGCGGTGGATTTCACCGGCGACGGGCGGCGCGATATCTGGTCGGATGATCCAACGGATTCACTGGCCTCGACAGCGGCCTATCTGTCGCGCAATGGCTGGACGCGCGGTTTGACATGGGGCACCGAGGGCGCGGGGCCGGGCCGGGCCCTGACGCCGCAACCGCGTGGACCGACTTTCAGCGTGACGTCGAATTTCAACGTGATCAAGCGCTACAACAACTCCGATTCCTATGCCATCGGTGTTGGCCATCTGGCGGATCGGATTGCAGGGGGCGGGCCGTTGCGGGGGTCGTTTCCGCCGGACAGGTACGGGCTGATCAAGGACCAACGCATTGCCCTGCAAGAGCGCCTGACAGCCCGCGGGTTTGACACGGGCGGGGCCGATGGGGTGATCGGCCCGAACAGCCGGGCCGCGATTTCGGCCTATCAGACCAGTATCGGTGTCGAAGCGACCGGCGATCCGTCTGTGGCCCTTTTGCAAAGCCTTGGGGGGTAGGGCCTGCACTGGGCCAAATGGGGCGTGTTGATCTGCCGTGCCTTACGCGCGTTCCTCGCCCATCCTCAGTTGGCTGCGCCCTTGCGGTTCTGACCAAATCCTGTCCGAAAGGACAGTACGGCCCCGAAGGCGATCAGCGCGTAGCCCATCAGTTCCACGCTTTCCTGCACTGCGGCCTTGAACGCGGGATCATAGGTTGCCCCCATAATCGGGCGCCATAACTCGCCTGAGCCGAACACCCGACTGAAGATCACGACAATCACGAAGCCAGCCATCACAAAGGCCGCCTCGCGGGTTGCGGCGTGCAGGCGAAAGGCCGTTTTCAGGGTGTCGCTGTGCCTGTAGGCAAAGAGTGTGCCCAGACCGAGAAGTGCTGTGTTCGGGACAACCCAGAAGCCGTGCCAGATGACGTCAAAATACACGTCATTTTCGCGCAGGAACATCCACGCGCTCAAAGTCGCCACGCTCATCAGGTATCCGTTTGCCTCGGGTCGCCTTCTTGCGCCGACAAAGAAAAGCACCGCCGTCAGGAGGATCAGTCCAGCCTGTGTCAGTTCCGTCAGTGACGTCTCGGACACCCGGCCGGACAGCAACTTGACATCGAGCAGCACAATGACGGGCACGAGAATGGCCAGAAGGACCAGACAGCCGAATTCCATTGCGATCCGACCCACGGTGGGCAGATTTTGTGTGGTTTGTGACGGCGCATCGGACGCGGCGTCATGCGCATCGAGGTCCAGTGTATGATCGTGTCCCATAATGGGCGTCCCTGAAATTTGCTTGGCAAATAAGGTAACGTATTCATGACAGAATGCAAATAACCATTTAAACGCAGGGATTTACGTAGCGTATCCGCGCTGTTGTGATCGGGGTTACCTGTTGTTTTTGTTTGAAAACTGTACAGATCGGTTCAGTTTTTGTGCACAGGAAAAATGCGAGTGTGCTGCGCTGTGCGGATGGTGCGGCCATGGCCGAGGGGTGCGTTCCCGGACCGTGCACGTCTGTCGTTGGGAGGGTCGATCCGACGTCGCTAGCTCATCTTCTTGAGTGTATCGGAGTAGAGCTTTTGCGCCTCCTGCATGGCGCTGTCCATGGCCTTGAGCTGGGCGATCATGGCCTTGCGCTCAGTTGCAAGGACGGTGCGCATGGTGGATGCGGATTTGTGCAGGGTCTTGTACATTTCCTTGACGATGATCTGCTGGGTCTCTGCGGTGCGGGCCAGTTTGGCGGCCTCATCCGGGTTCTTGATCAGGATTGCATCGAACTTCTTTTGCGCGTCGTAAATCTTGCGCTGCTCGTCGATAATCCTTTTCCAGCTGGTCAGGTCCATCTTGGTTGCAACGGACATGTCGTTGGTCACGTTCAGCAGCGCCTTGTCGAGTGCTGTTTTCCCATCCACGATGGTTTTGTGGTTCTGTTCGATCTTGGACAGATTGCCAACGGCAGCCTCGTTGCCAAGCAGGCTTTTCTTGACGTCCGGCACGGTCATCTCGGGCAGGGGTTTGCCGTATTTGATGGCGGCCAGTGTGAGGTCACCTGCTTTGCCGTCGCTGTTCAGCTTGAGTTTCTTTTGCGCGGCCCGCACCCCTTTTTCGGTAAGCGGGCCGAAAATGCCGTCGACGTTCAATTCCGGCTTGATGCCGAGTTTGTTTACCGCGTTTTGCAGGGTTTCGACGGGTCTACCTTTGGAACCCTTTTTGAGCATAGCCATGGCGTACACTTTGAAACAGGCCGGTGCACCCAAAATACGGCTTGTCGCGCACTGGCGTTTGAAAATAACTTTCACAAGAAGCTGCGTGAGAACAGCGTAAAAATCAAGCCAGCGGCGGACGTTCGCGATGCCATGGTGGGTTGATCAGCGGTTCGCTGCCGACCACCCCCGACATTCCAATAGGCGTACAATTGGACTGACGCGCTTTTGACACGGGAGATGCGGGTGGCTTGGTCGCGCCCTAAAGCCGACTGTCGTTGGAGAATTTCAAACTCGCAGCGACCATCAGCATCTGTTGACGCGTCCGAGTACTGATGGTCTCTCACGGGTCATACCTGCCCGAGACCTCAACGCGTTGCCGGACGCCGCGATGTTATTCCGTACGGCATAAAAAAACCGCCCACCGTTGTCGGCACGCGGTTCCGATACTCAGGGTCGTTTTGCGGTTGTTCAGGTGGTCTTGCGACGGCGCTGAAGCGCAAGAGCGACAAGACCACCGAGCAACAGCAAGCCACCGGCAGGGAGCGGAACTGTAGACACTTCTGTCAGCACACGCACATTGTCGATGTTCCAAGTGTTGGACGTCAGGCTGTATTGCAGCGTGTTGGCGTTAACCAGTTTGACCCAATCCCCGCCGAAACCGATCCAAGGGTTCTCTGCGCGCCGCCCAAGGGTTTCTTCATAGGTCGTGGACGCAGCACCAAACACGGAATCGCTTTCGTTCAGCAGCGCCCGTGCGCCGTCAAAAGATCCGTTTGAAAGAATAATGGCGGAGATTTCATTTTCGAAAGTGAACGTGCCTGTCGCTGAACCAGCCGAAATCGGATCGAAGTGAATCAGAAAGCTGTCATATTTACCAGCGGCCAGGTTTTCACCCGACCGGAAGTTCATGATCCCGTTCAACTGTTGGCCAACGCTCACGGAAGATGCAAGGTAATCGACGGTGACATCACCAGCGCCAACTGTGACGTCGGTTTGCTCCGCATACAGCGTGGCAGTGGCGGATTGCACAACGTTACGCTCCAGCGACGATGGAAGTGGCGTTGTGGGCGAAATAGTCGATGCGAATGAAATTGATGCGGTCGTCGCAAACACAGCACACGTTGCTGTGATCATCTTGATGATGTTGTACACTGGTTAATCTCCGACACTTTTTACACTTTATTATTTAGAATCGATTCTTGCCAGGAACAAGGCACCAAGACCAAAACGACCGGCATTTGAGCGAAATTGTTGAGTTGACGCAACGGCCATCCCGCGTGAGTTGCGCAGATCGACGGTAAAAAAGGCACTTTCCACGTGTTCGGTATGTCTATGAAGCGTTTTGCGGGGCTGAAACGCGCCGGTAAAAACTGATTCGTTTACCTTCAGGCCCCAATCATGCCCACAATTTCGTAGGTTTTTTTGAGGATTGGCACAGTGATTTCGCGGGCCTGTTCGGCACCCCGTGCAAGGATGCGGTCAATTTCCGGGATGTCATCCATCAGCCGCGCCATTTCGCCCGAGATCGGTGCCAGTTTCGACACGGCCAGTTCGGCGAGTGCGGGCTTGAACGTGCCGAATTGCGCACCGCCATATTCGGCCAGCACCTGATCCACCGAGGTATCGCTGAGAGCGGCGTAGATGTTGACGAGGTTGCGCGCTTCGGGTCGCTCCTCCAGCCCTTTGGCCTCGCTTGGCAGGGCGTCGGGGTCGGTTTTGGCCTTGCGGATCTTTTTGGCGATTGTGTCTGCATCGTCGGTCATGTTGATCCGGCTTGCATCGGACGGGTCGGACTTGGACATCTTTTTGGAGCCATCCCGCAGCGACATCACGCGGGTGGCCACCCCTTCGATCACCGGTTCGGTGATGGGAAAGAAATCAACGCCGTAGTCATGGTTGAACTTGGTCGCGATGTCGCGGGTCAACTCAAGGTGCTGTTTCTGATCCTCGCCCACGGGCACGTGGGTCGCGTGGTAGATCAGGATGTCTGCCGCCATCAGGGCCGGATAGCCGAACAGGCCCAGAGAGGCGTTCTGGGCGTTCTTGCCTGCCTTGTCCTTGAACTGCGTCATCCGCTGCATCCAGCCCATACGCGCCACGCAGTTGAATACCCAGCCCAGTTGCGCGTGTTCGGGCACTGCGGACTGGTTGATCAGGATGGATTTTTCATAGTCGATCCCGGCGGCGATGTAGCCTGCGGCCAGTTCGCGCGTTTTGGCGCGCAGATCGGCCGGGTCCTGCCATGTGGTGATCGCGTGCAGATCGACCATGCAGTAGATCGTCTCGAACCCGCCCTGATCCTGCATCTCCACATAGCGTTTGAGGGCCCCGAGGTAGTTGCCAAGGGTCAGCCCGCCCGAAGGTTGCATCCCCGAAAAGACGCGGGGTGTGAACGTGGTGTTTGACATACGAACCTCTGGGCAAATCAGCGTCGCTGGCTTACCCATGGGGTGTTCCTTCGTCAAGCAGGCCCCGGATGTCCGATTACAGAGAACCCAGCCCCGTGAACCCCTTGCCGCCCGCTGTGTGGCTGCTGTTTCTGGCCCTCGCCCTGCCGGAACTGGCCTTTTCTCTGGGGGAGGCGGGGTTGATTGGCGGTGCGGGGGCCGTGGGCTGGCGTCTGAATGCGTTGAACGATTACGCGTTTTCGGGCGAAGCCTTTGATTTCATGGTGGAGAACGGGCGTTTGTTGCCTGAGCACATGTTGCGCTTTCTGACCTATCCGTTTGTTTTTGGCAGCTTTACCTCGTTCCTGTTTGCGGGCGTGATCCTGCTGGCCATGGGCAAGATGGTGGGTGATGTGCTGGGCGGCTGGGCCGTTGTACTGGTGTTTTTCCTGTGCGGCATTTTCGGCGCCTTGGTGTTCGGACTGATCACCAATGAATCGTGGCTGGTAGGCGCGTATCCCTGTGTCTATGGCCTGATTGGCACCTACACGTTTCTCTACTGGCAGCGGCAGGTGGTCAGTGGAGGACCGCAGGGCCAGGCCTTTATGCTCATTGGCGTGTTGATGGGCATCCAGCTGATCTTTGGCGCGCTGTTTCAGGTGGGGTATGCTTGGGTGGGCGAGTTGGCGGGGTTTGTTGCGGGCTTTGCGTTGACCGCCTTTGTGGTGCCCGGTGGCATGACGCGGGTGCGTGACGCATTGCGGCGGCGCTAGGACGTGGACTGGCACAGTGATCCGATCACGCGGGACACGCCGCTTGATGGTGCTTATCGCAACACGCAGAATGTGCGTCGGTTTTTGAAGGCGGAGTGTGGGGACGGGTTCAAGTTTGATCGTCCGTTTATGGCGTGGATCAAATCGGGTGTGCCGCGCACCATGGGCGATGTGGCGGATGAGTGGGTGCGTCGGTCTAGCGACGCCTGACCGCCCCCTTGATCTCTGACAGTTTGAGCGCGCCGAGCATCTGTGCCACCCCGAGATAGGTGGCCGCCCCGAGCCCGATCAACCCGAGCAAGGCGATGTAGCGCACATAGTCTGTCCCCAGCGCGGGTTTGAGCAGGATTGCGGCGATCCACAGCGCCACCCCCATGGCGCATGAGGCGGCAAAGATGCGGGGCAGGCGGGCGCGGTAGCGTTCGTCCACCTTGACCGTGCCACCCATGCCCCTGAGCCCCCAATAGAGCAGACCCAGCATGGCCCAACCTGCGAGGGTCGTGGCAAGCGCGGGTGCGATCCAGCCTGCAATCGGGGACAGACCCACTGCAACGGCGGCGTTGATCACCATGGCCACAAGCGCGAACCGGAAGGGGCTGGTCGTGTCGCCGCGTGCGAAGTACTGCGGCTGCACAACCTTTTGCAGCACGAAGGCGGGCAGGCCGGCGCCGTAGATGGCCACGGCCACAGCGATGGCGGCCACGTCATCGGTGCCCGTCTCACCCCGCCCGAAGAGGACAGCGACCAGCGGCAGCGGGATCACCATGAGTGCTACGGCACTGGGCACGGTGAGGGCCATGGCAAACTCGCCTGCCCGCGAATAGGCGTCGCGCGCGCCGGTCAGGTCGTCGGCTTTCAGACGGCGCGCAAGGTCGGGCAGCAGCACGATCCCCACCGCGATCCCCACGACCCCAAGCGGCAGCTGATAGAGCCGGTCAGCAGCAAAGAGCCAGCTGACGGCACTGTCATACTGGCTGGCCACAAGTTGGCCGACCACGAGGTTGATCTGCATCACGCCCGTGGCAAGGGCGGCGGGTATCGCGGTGCGCACCATCAGGCTCATATCCGGGGTCCAGCGGGGCAGGCCGGGTGTCAGCGCAAACCCCGCACGCGCCGCCGCCC
>JBCBDZ010000027.1:0-25436 GCA_038529225.1 Pseudomonadota bacterium
CGATCTCCTCGGATGCCAGATTATACCATTGCAGCGTGATATCAGGGAAAACCGCAGTGCCGCCGCTTTGCGCGATGTAGCTTACTGTCTCGGTGCGCGCACCGGACATGACCCCGCGCTCCATGGACTCGGTCACAACCGCATCTTCGGGATAGGGCGCGAAAGCCGCCGCAGACTCAGGCTCTGTCTTCGCGTCCTCAGCCGATGCCGCCGGTGGTTCCTGTGACGCGTCGTTGTCCAGCAAAGGAGGGACGAAAAGCGCGCTGGCACCCGAAACAGAAATCTCCAGACTGCGCACAATCGCATCCCCGACGGCCATTTCCTCTTCGCCGCCCTGCCATGTCTGTTCGATACTCAACCCGTTGGCGAGTATGAGAGGGTCAAGAGCGCGCGCGCCCTCGGGGACGGTTGCCGTGATGGTCGTGGAAGGAACTGCGACCGCTAGCGGCACGTCCTCATTGGTTTGTGTGTCTTTGTAGACGATCGAAAGCTGTTGTTCCGGGATCTCGGTGACACCCGCCTGCATCGGATAAATCCGATACGTTCGCTGAACCCCTGCCCAGGTTTCTCCCTCAATCCGCTCGCTGACCGGTGAGGTGGAGCGTTCTGGCAAGCGCACGATCAGTCCCGGCACCTCGAATGTAGGGAAAATCGGCGGTTTTGGCATGAACGTCGGCACCAGCACCTTGACCCGCAACATATAGGGCTGGCCGACGGTGACCTCGTCCTGTTCCGAAGTCACTTCGATCTGCGGGTCCTGCGCGCTGGCCACGCTGGCAAGCAGGCAAAAACACAAGAGGGCTGACCAGAGGCGCATCATTCCGACTTCTGCGCGTTTTCAAGCAGAAAGCGGGTGGCAAGGAAATCGCCGACTTGGGTGTCGACAGCACGCATCCAGTCTTCGGTGCTCAGGCCCTGCGCGGCGACATCCGATTCTTCGAGTTCGACCTCAGTCTCTTCGCCCTGACCGGTTTCGTTGTCGAACACGGTGTCGTCCGCGCCGATGCCCGCCTCTTCTCCTGTGTCCGATGACAGTTGCGCGTTTTCGACAAAGTTGACGATTGCGCGGGCGACCTCAACATTGGTCGCTGCACTGGCATCGTCAGGGTTCCGTTCCAGCGCTTTTTCAAACGCCCGCACACCGTCCCGATACTTGCGATTGCGCAGCAAGGCGACGCCTTCACCATTGGCGCCAGCAGCTGTTTCGATGAAACCGAAGGCTTCGGCCGCCTCTTCGTAACGCCCGGCACGCAACAGGGCGAAGGCGCGCTGCTCGGGGTCCTGAAACAGATCGGCGGCGGCGCTGAAATCCTTGTTGTTCATCTGGATCTGACCCTGTTGATCCGGCGTCAGGAACCAGTCGCGCCAGCCATCGGCCTCGGCCGGCGTACTGACAGTGCCGAAAAGCAAAGCCGCCAGCGCCCAGCGCATGGTCCAGCCACGTCTGAACCACGGCAGGAACAACACCAGCGCCAGCCACCCCAGGATCCATCCCTTGTCTTCCCAGTCCTGATCCGTGTCCTCGAGAAGCGCCTCGCGATAGGCCGACAAAACCTCTCTTTCGATGCGGTTCAGATCGGAGTCGTCGGGACTGATGCTGACCACAGAACTGTTTTCAATCTGCCCAAGTTGGGGCAAGTTCACCCCCGAGCCGGCCAAGGTGAAAAAGATGACCGGTGGTCGGTCTGTTGCTTCAACATTGAACGGGTCGACATTTCCGGGGTTGAAGTCGTCCAGAACGAACAGGATTGCCCCCGGTGTCTCAGATCCTTCCAGTTCTGACAGTGCAAGGTCCAGCGCCTGATCCGCACGATCGCCTTCTACTGGCATCATGTCGGGAGAGAGACCGGACAGATATGACTTGAGAATATCGGGGTCTTCGGTCACGGGCGTGACCCGGTGCGCCGACCCGGCATATGCGATCAGGGCGGTCTTGGCTCCCGCGCGCCGCTCGATCAGATCGAGTATCTTGAAAGAGGCCCGTTTCAGTCGCGTCGGCTGCACATCGACGTTTTCCATCGAAGGCGTGACCTTGAGGAGGACGGCCAAGGGTGCTGTTTGGGCCAGCAGCGGATTGTCCACACGGCTCCAGGTTGGTCCGGCAGCAGCCAGAACCAGCAAACCGAGGGTCAACGCAACGCCATCGACTGGATAGACCCTGCGCCCCCCATTCAACCCGACAGTCAGCGCGCGGGCCAGATGCGGTGCGATCCCTTCGGGTAGCGGGTCATCGCGGGTTGTCTGCCATCGTACGGCCCACCAGATCAGTGCGACGGGCACCAGTGCCAGCAGCCACCATGGACGCAGAAAATGGAACAGGCCAATCAGGTCAGCCATGCCGTGCCCCCCGCAGAGACAGCGTCATCAGGCCGAGCATCATTGCAAAACCCAGAAGGGCTGCGGCAGTAAAGGCGAGGTGGCCAAGCTCTTCGCGTGGTTGAAACGTTGTCGTGTCCACCACCCGCGGGTTCAGCCGATCAATTTCAGCGTAAATATCTGCCAGACCCTGCGTGTCGTCGGCCACGTAAAAGGCCCCATCCGCCCGGCTGGCAATCGCCTCCAGCGTGTCGAGGTCGACGCGATCATCGCCGCTACCACCCGGATCTCCGACACCGATGGTAAAGATTCTGACCCCTGCATTTGCCGCAATTTCCGTAGCGTTGAGCGGGCTCATCTGGCTGTTGGTATCCGCACCATCACTCAGCAGAACAAGCAGTTTCTGCTCGATCTCGGACGCCTCAAAAGTGCGCAATGCAAGGCCAATTGCATCGCCTATCGCGGTATGCGGCCCGGCCATGCCGACTTCGGTCTGTTCCATAAACTCGGCAGCACTTTCCAGATCTTCGGTGAACGGCGTTTGAAGATATGCGTTCGAACCAAACACAACCAAGGCGACGCGATCGCCTTCACGTTCGGCGATAAAGGCGTTTATCACGTCCTTGACGGCCGCAAGGCGCTGCTGGGGATTTCCTTCGCCGTCAAGCATATCCCGTGCGTCCATCGACCCCGAGATGTCGACGGCAAGGACAAGATCACGGGCAGCTTTCTCGATCACGATCGGTTCGCCAAGGACTTGCGGGCGTGCAACGCCAACGACAGCCAGAATCCAGCACAACACCGCGACCGCCATTTGCGCTCGGCTCCTTTTGCGGACGCGAGATCCTTGCGACGGGGTCTGGCCTGCGGCGGCTGCGATGCTTTGGAAAAAGGGCACGCGCAACGTCTGTGCCGTTTCGCGGTGTTCTGGGGCGTACCACCACACCAGTAAAGGCAGCGGCATAATCGCAAATGCAAAGGGGGCAGCGAAAGACAGCATCAGCCCGTCAGTCCCGGCGGGCGGTGGCTCTTGATCCATGCTTCGGCCATGGCCGGAAGGTCCTTGTGCGGTGGCTGCGGAGTGAATGGAGCCTTGATCAGAACCTGAACGGCGTCAGAACGGGTGAAGGTGGTCCGGTTGCAGGACTGATCGAGGAACTCAAGCCAGTCTGATCCTTGCAAACCCGCCACTGTGTCACGTGAGAACGCGGCCAATGCCGTGCGCCGCAAGATGCTGGATATGACGACCGGATCATCGCCCGCTACGCGCAGTTCGGCCAGGGCCTCTCGGCGGTACTGCGTTGCGCGGCGCCATGCCAACACCCGCCAGACACCAAGACTGACCAGCGCAAGGACCGCCAAGCCCAACCACACCCAGCCTGCCGTTTGCGGCCACATCGAAACCGGGGCGGGTGCGTCCGGCAAGACAAGAAGGTCGTATAACTCAACCAGATTCAGTTTATCGAGGTCACCGTTCATCTGCCTGCATGACCTCCCGCCCCACCCAACAAGCGCAGCAATTGCGGCAGCGTTTCCTGCGCTGTCGTCAACGGAACCACCGGCACACCGTATTTGGCCGAAAACCGGAACAACGAGGCAAGGCGACCCGTGCTGAAATCCGCCAGTTTTCGTCGCACAGTCTCGTCGCCGACACTGATCTGCGCTTGCAAAGTGCCGTCCGACACCACGATGTCCATATCAGGCGGCAACTGCTCCGATGTCGGGTCAAGCACGCTGAACAGGATCAATTCATTGTGCTGCGCAATCGTGCGCAGGTTCTTTTCGGTTTCAGCATCCCAGCCGTCAAAGTCGCTGAAAACGATGACCAATGCGCCAGACTTCACGATGCGTGCTGCCGCCGCGATCGGCGTGCTCAGAGGATTTGCATCCACGAGCGGCGCATTGGCATTCAGGCTGCAATTGGCCTGTGCAAGGCGATCCAGAAACCGGTTCAGCGACCTTGCCGAGGATTGGGGCCGTACCTCCTGCCATTCCGTGTCGCTGAAAATGATACCGGCAACGCGGTCCCCCTTGTCACGCACGCGGAACGCTGCCAGCGCGGCCGCCTCTGCTGCAGTGACGGATTTCATGTTCAGCGCACTGCCGAAAAACATCGACATGCGCTGATCAACGATCAGCATTACGGGGCGATCCCGCTCTTCGGTGTAAATCCGCACGTAAGGCGCCCCGGTCCGTGCCGTGACCTTCCAATCAATCGTGCGCACGTCATCGCCGACGGCGTAATGGCGCAATTCTTCGAAATTGAGCCCTCGGCCTTTGATCTTGGAGGCATGCTGTCCGTTGAGAATGCTATGAGAGGGTTGCTTTGGCCGGAATGAAATCGTGCGCGCACGTCCCTTTAACCCGCGCAGATGCGCGAGATCGACATGTATGCGAGGGTCGCGTTTGCCAAGCATGTGCAGTCCTAGGGCAAGGCCACTTTCGACAGGATTGCGTCTGTCACATCATCCGCCGAAACACCGTCTCCCTGTGCCTCATAAGACAGTGTCAAACGATGGCGCAGAACGTCATTTGCGACGGCGCGCACGTCCTGTGGATCGACATAGTCGCGCCCGGCAAGCCACGCGTGCGCGCGACTGCATTTGTCAAAGGCAAGCGAGGCGCGCGGGCTCGCGCCGATCTCAATCCAGCGCGCAAGGTCTTGGGAAAGAGCCGCGGGCGTGCGCGTACCATAGACAAGATCAGCAATGTACCTTTCCATAGGGTCTGACACCTGAATCTGTGCGATCTCGGTACGGGCCTCGAAAACAGCGGCTTGCGGAATGGCGGCGGGTTTTTCTGCCTGCTCCGGTTCTTGGCCTGCGTCTTGTTTCTGTGTGGCGGCCTCTTCGCCGCGCACCAGCCGGATCACCTCTACCTCATCTTCCACGGGGGGGGTAGTCGACACGAACATGCATCAAAAATCTGTCCATCTGCGCTTCGGGCAGCGGATAGGTCCCTTCCTGTTCAATCGGGTTCTGCGTTGCCATGACGATAAACAGTGGTGGCATTTTGTGGGTGGTCCCTGCGACCGTAACCTGCCGCTCCTCCATTGCTTCGAGAAGGGCGGCCTGCACTTTGGCTGGCGCACGATTGATCTCGTCCGCCAGCACGATGTTGGCAAAGATCGGGCCGGGATCAAATTTGAACTCGGCGCCTTCAGGCCCCTGATGGTAGACCTCAGTACCTGTGACGTCAGAAGGCAACAAATCGGGCGTGAACTGAATGCGGCTGAACTCGGCATCCATGTTTTTCGCCATGGCCTTGACGGCACGGGTCTTGGCAAGACCGGGCAGCCCTTCGATCAGCAGGTTACCATTGGCCAGAAGGCCGATCACCAACCTCTCGACCACGTCTTTCTGGCCAATGATCGAGCGGCCCATGCGTGTCTTTAAGTCTTCAATCTGTGAAAGAGCAGTCACTGTCGCGTCCGTTTGCATCTTTGGAATTCACCTCGCATCATCGGGTCCCTGCGGTGTTTATCAAGTCAAATTCGATGGTTTTGTGCAGTAAGTCTGATGCCGTCCCGTTAGTCTCCAAAAGAGCGCCGCGCACAATCGCGCAGGTTCTCGCATATTGGTTTTGCATCTGATGCAATCAGAGGCCGTGCCGTAGAACAGCCCGGTTTATCTTGCATTGACAGAGGCATACATCTCTTGGTCATCAATGTGGGGTATCGGCAGGCTTTGCAATTCCGACGAAATCGGCGATGTTTCGCATCGGGCGGGCATCAACATTCAAGGGCACATGGCTTTGGCGCATTTATCCGAATTTTCCTCTCACGTGACATACCTTTGCATCCGGTGCGTCTTGTGAGACTGGTCGCCTGCCTGTTGGTCATGCTGACTGTGACCGTCTGCTTTCAACCGACCCGCACAGCGGCACAGGATGCAACCACAACCGACCCCGCCAGCATCCAGAGTGAGACCGAGGAAACCGGTGTTTTCGCAGCTCCGGTTGTGATCAAAGGCGAAACGCTGTTTCAAGTGCGTGGCAGCAGTGTTTTGCCCGCCAGTGAAAGGGCGATGACGGTTGAAAACCGAATCTATGCGCTGACCGAGCTTTCTGAAAACGGACCTTTGCGTTTCGAAGTGCGTCAAAACGAATTTGGCATGGGTGTTTTTGCCAACAACAGACTGGTCACCGTTGTGACCGAGGCAGATGTGGAGTTTGAACAGTTTGACATGGAAGGTCTGGCGCAGTTGCAGGCCGAAGCCATTGAAGCGGCAGTCAGAGCGTACTGGCTGGACAGATCGGATGATGCCCGCGTCGACAGCGCCGTTGCCGCCGTCGCCTGGACGTTTGGTTCTTTGAGCGTGACACTGCTGTTCTTTCGGCGGCGCTACAAACTCATTCAGGCGTTGGCCCGGTTGACGGAACGGCATTTCACGCATGTCGAAGCGGCAACCAAGTCAGTGGTGCAAGGCAAGGCCGTGGCGCACCTCGTCAGTTTTGCAGCCAACGTCGTCCTGTGGATCGTGTATTTGTTTGCGCTCTATTACTATTTGTCCGTTGTACTGTTGTCCTTTGCTGAAACACGGCTCTTTGCCCAGATCCTGTTGGACTATGTGTCCGAACCATTGATCGGGGTGGTTTTTGGCTTTTTGGGATATATTCCGAGCCTGATCATGCTGGCCATCATCGCGCTGATCACGCGTTATGCGATCCGCGGTGTTCGAATTCTTCTCGACAACGCCGATGCCGGTATTTTCGAGTGGAAGAATTTCGAACCTCACTGGGTCAATCCCACCTAAAACATCGCACGTGTCGTCATTATCGCAATCGCGATTTTCTTTGCTTACCCGTACATCCCCGGCTCGGACTCCCGCGCGTTTCAGGGCCTTACCATCCTTGCAGGTATCATCGTATCTCTTGGGTCCAACACCGTTGTCAGCAATATGATGGCCGGACTATTTGTTGTGTATCGACGCAGCACCAACATCGGCGACCGTATCAAGGTCGGCAATCAAGTCGGGGATGTCGTCGAGATCAA
The DNA here is from genome assembly GCA_038529225.1 of Pseudomonadota bacterium. Taxonomy (GTDB): domain Bacteria; phylum Pseudomonadota; class Alphaproteobacteria; order Rhodobacterales; family Rhodobacteraceae; genus Tateyamaria. Next base: position 7,310 of record JBCBDZ010000027.1, read on the forward strand.
GTTGATGGAAACGCTCGTGAAATCCATCAAGAACGAGATGATCAGCATTCCAAACGCACAGTTGCTGAACTCTGAAGTCACCAACTATTCCCGCACGATTGACGGGCGTGGACTGATGGTCAATACGACGGTCGGCATCGGCTATGAAGAGCCGCAGGAAAAGTGGGATGGCGTGCTCGCTTCGACGGTCAAGTGACGGGCTCCCGAATTCCCACCTGAGATTGCCGGTGATCCAGTGCTTCGGGCCTTGGGACGCCCGAATGGCAACGCTGCGGCAGGATTTCCTTACTTTCGCGAGTGCGCAAGCAGCGTTAGCATATCGTCATGCGCATCATTTTCTTTTTCTTCATCCTGATCCTGACACCATTGGTGGCTTATGCTGAAAAACGGCTCGCTCTGGTGATCGGAAACGACACCTATGCCGAAGTCACTGACCTGCAAAAGGCGCGGGCTGATGCACGGGCTGTGTCGGAGGCTTTGCAATCCAAGGGATTTGCCGTCACCACCGTTCTGGACGCTGAGCGACGTGAGATGAACAAGCGGATTTCGGAGTTCACCGGTCAGCTTGATCCCGGCGACACGGCCATGGTGTTCTACGCAGGCCACGGGGTCGAGATCGACGGTGAGAACTACCTTTTGCCGACCGACATTGCCGCGCCGACCAGCGGTGAAAAGGACTTCATCAAATCAGAGTCCATTGCGCTCTCGGGCCTTTTGGATCGGATTCGGGCAACAGGTGCACGCACCACGTTGGCCATTATAGATGCATGTCGGGATAACCCGTTCAAAGGATCGACAGGGCGCTCGATCGGGGGCACGCGCGGTCTGGGTCGGATCAATGCCCCGGAAGGTACCTTCGTGATCTTTTCGGCTGGCGCAGGCCAGACGGCGTTGGATCGACTGTCAAACGAAGATCCGGCGGAGAATTCCGTGTTTACCCGGATGTTGTTGCCCCGTCTGAAAGCACCGGGGGTCGAGTTGCGCGATATGATGTCTGGTCTGCGTCGAGACGTGCGTGACCTCGCGCGTACAGTCGGGCACGAGCAATTCCCGGCTTACTACGACGAACTTCTGGGGCAGTTCTACTTCATCCCGGCAGGTGGCGCGGTGATCACTGTCGCTCCTGCCCCCACCCCCGCCATTTCGGCGCTGCCGGTTGATCCCATTCGTGCAGATTTTGAACTGGCCCGTTCGATCAATACCCGGGACGCCTACAGTGCGTTTATCGACCGCTACGAGGCACGCAGTGACGAGTTTACCGTGCAAATGGCAATGAAATTGCGGGATGAACTGGGAGAAGCAGACCCCAAGGTCGCGGAACCAACCGTATCGAAACGCCCTGCGCCGACCAAAGAAACCACACCTTCAGCCTCCCTTGAGGTGCTGCGCGAGACCCAGTCCGCGTTGAATGCGCTGGGCTGCGAGGCAGGATCGCCCGACGGCGTCATGGGACCACGCACGCGCGACGCCTTTCGCCGTTTCTTGTCGGCAACGGAAACCGGGTTGGGTGCTGATGATCTTGGCACGATCCATGCTTTGCAAGCGGTCAGGCAGCATTCGGGAAACATCTGCAAGGCGCAAACTGCCTCTGCCAAACCGGCTGTTTCCGCTGGTGCAACGCCCAACGCTCCAACGCAGCCACCGGTATATTCAATAGTCGGTTCATGGAGCTGGTCTGCAAGTTGTCCGCTGGGGCTCAAGGCCAGCGGGATGACGCAATACCGCTCTTCGGGTGGGAACGGCTTTACTGGCTCAATCAGCGGAACCGCTGGCCCGGCTACGGTCCGCGGAGCCCTGAACGGGCGCAGCTATTCGGCGACCGAGGACTATGGTTGGGTAAAGAACACCGCCACCGGTACGCTGTCCGAGGATGGGCGGTCGTTGAGTATTCGTGTGTCCAACGGCTGCCGCGTCACTGCGCGCAAAAGCTGACAGGAACCCAAAACGCGGGCGGTCATCCGTTGGGGTTGTGGTTCGCGATGGCTCCAGACCCGGCGATTCATTTGTACGGAAACATAAAGCCTTTACCAGCAGCCGACACTTCGCAACAGTGTTGTGCACGCCCGGCACGGGTCAAGCATCTGCTGGCAGCACATCGGTGTTTGACCAGACCAGACCTGATTTGAGCCCTAGAATAGTGAACCTGACGACTCGAAACCCACAACGACAGCATCTGCCAACACAGTGAAAAACGCGCAAGACCCGGGCGCGCCTTCGGGTCTCAACGCGGCTGTTCATCTGGCGGCGGTGGCTGAGATCATGCAGATGATCGACGGCACAGGCCAGGACGATGTGCCGGTGTTTCAAGCCATTTTGGCCAAGGCCAAGACCCTATGCAATGCACAGATGGCAGGCCTCGTCCTTGCTACAGTCGAGGATGATGTTCAAACGCTTGCCGCCCATGACGGGGCCGAGTCCGCCGTGATTGATCTGTTTCGAAGCGGGCAGAAGAAAATGGACCCGTCCCTGTCCTATGCCTCCAAGTGCATCGTCACCGCCGAACTGATCGCGCATGAGGACATGGCCGAAAGCGACCTTTACCGCGCAGGCAGCCCGATCGTCCGTTCAATGGTGGACGACAGCAACATCCGCAGTGTGCTGTTCGTACCGCTAGTGTCGGGCGGGCGGGCCATCGGGCTGATCACCTTGTTCCGCACCCGAGTTGCCGCGTTTTCCGCGGGTGAAATTGCACTGGTAGAGGCGTTTGCCACGCAGGCGGTCATCGCGATAAAAACGGTGCAGCAGTTCCGCGATTTGCAGGTCCGGCTGGAGCGCGAAGCGGCGACCAAGGAAGTATTGGCGGCCATCGCCCGTCAAAGCGATGACGAAATTCCGGTGTTCAAGGCGATCCTCGCGCGGGCCGAAACGCTGTGCAGGGCGGTGGCCAGCGGCCTTTTTCTCAAGGACGATGAGCAGAATGTTCTGACCTTTGTTGCGATGTCGGGCCCGGACAAAGGCATATTCGAAATCGGCAAAACCATACCACTGGACGATCCGATGGGTGTGTGCCGGTCCGTCAGAACCGCACAGATTGTCCATCAGCCTGATATGAAAGATGACGCGCTTTACAAGGCCGGCCACGCTGTGCGGGTCAAGCTCGTGGACGAGGAAGGCATGCGTGCGCAATTTGCTGTCCCACTGATGCGCGGTACCGATGCCATTGGCGTGATCACCCTGAACCGTGACGTGCCGGGGCCGTTTTCGCTCGATGAAATTGCCGTTGTCGAAAGCTTTGCCGCGCAGGCCGTGATCGCCATCGAAAACGTGCGCCAGTTCCGTGAGGTTCAGAAACGCACCACAGAAGTCGTAGAGGCGCTGGAGTACCAGACCGCGACATCGGAGGTGCTGGAGGCGATTTCACGTTCACCTAACGAGGTTCAGCCGGTGCTCGAGGTGATCCTCAAGGTTGCATCGGACATCTGTGCGCCGCAAACGGCCTATGCCACGCTGCGGGACCCGGAGGATAGCAGCTATAAGGTGGCAGCGACCTTCGGCATGTCCGACGCATTCCGTGATGATCTGGCCAATCTGCACCTGACCCCTGACCGCAGCAGTTGTACCGGACGCACGGCGTTGACGGGACAGACGGTCTATATCGAGGACGTCGAAACGGACCCCGAATTTGCCCATAGGGACATCGCACTTGACGGAAATTTCCGCGCCACACTGGGTGTTCCCCTGATCAAGGATGGGGTGAGTGTGGGCGTGATCACTCTTGGGCACGCCGTCCCCGGGGCGTTCAGCGCGAGGCAGATTGCCCTGCTCGAGACCTTTGCCGCACAGGCGGTGATCGCAATTGGCAATGCCCAGCTTTTTGACGAGGTGCAGGCGCGCACCCAAGAGGTCGAAGAAGCACTGGTGCGCGAACAGGCCAGTGCAGAAATTCTGCAAGTCATCAATGAGGCGACGTCTGATTTGCAGCCTGTCTTTGACCCCGTCGTGCAGAAATCAGCGGAATTGTGCGGCGCAAAGTTTTGTGTGCTCGACCGGTTTGACGGGACTTTCTACCACTTTTGCGCCCAGCACGGTTTTCCTCCGGAATTGGCTGCGAACTTGCAATCTGACTACCCGTTTGAAGAGGCGTCGGGACATGTGTCCTGCAAGGTTGTTGAGACAGGTCAGGTTGTCCACATCGAAGATGCCCAAACGGCTTCGTACTATGCGCCACACCTGGCACGAGAGGTGGGTTGGCGCCGCATGTTGGGTGTGCCGATCAAGGCAGATGGCCGCACTTGGGGGGCCGTCATAATGGCTTGGCCGCACACCGACCCACCGCCCGCCGCGAACATTGAATTGGTGCAAAGCTTTGCCAATCAGGCCAGCATCGCCATCGAAAACGCACGGCTTTTGCAGGAAACCGAAAAGCGGACCGCCGAGGTCACCGAAGCGCTGGAACAGCAAACCGCCACGGCGGGTGTTCTTGAGGTCATCAGCAATTCGGTCGAAGACACGCAACCCGTGTTTGAAAAAATCCTGGAAAGCTGCCATCGGCTGATCCTCAGCACGGATCTGGCGATCACGACGACAGACAGCAATGGCATCACCCATCTTTCTGCCATTCTTGGCGAACGTGTCAGGAAAGTGGCTGATCACACGCCCAAGCCGGTGCGTCACTCGATCATTCGGCAGGCAGTTGAAGAGCGATGCCTGAAACACTACCCCGATGCACTGAACGGGGAAAACACCTTTGAAGGGGTGTCCAGATTTGCGGGCACGCATGGGAACTTTTCGCTCCTGATCGCTCCTATGGTCTGGAATGGCGACGTTGTGGGGGCGTTGCATGTCTTTCGCTGGTTCGACATGCCCGATTGGGCGCCGTTCACTCAAAAAGACATGGATCTGCTGGAAAGTTTTGCCGATAAGGCCGTCATTGCCATCCAGAATGCGCGCCTGTTCCATCAAGCGCAACAAGCCCGGGAAGAGGCCGAACAGGCCAATGAGGCGAAATCCGCTTTCCTTGCCACCATGTCCCACGAGATCCGTACGCCGATGAATGCCGTCATCGGGATGAGTGGACTGTTGATGGACACCGGACTGAACGCGGAACAAGAAGACTACGCCCGCACGATCCGTGACAGCGGCGACGCGCTGCTTGGAATCATCAACGAAATTCTGGATTTCTCCAAGATCGAAGCCGGGCAGATGGATATCGAAGATCACCCGTTCGATCTGCGCAATTGCATCGAATCCGCGTTGGATCTGATCAGTGGGCGCGCGGCAGAGAAACAGCTGGAACTGGCCTATATCTACGATGACAGCGTGCCTGCCGCGATCAGCGCCGATCTGACGCGCATGCGCCAGATTCTGCTCAACCTGCTGTCCAACGCGGTCAAGTTTACGGACACTGGCGAGGTTGTGGTGTCAGTTACGGCCAATCCTCGCTCCAAAGGGCGCATCGAACTTACATTCACGGTCCGGGACACTGGCATCGGCCTCACGGACGAGGGCATGAGCCGGCTCTTTCAGTCCTTCAGCCAGGCAGACAGTTCGACCACTCGCAAATATGGTGGGACGGGCCTTGGCCTCGCGATCTCCAAGCGGCTGGCAGAATTGATGGGTGGCACCATGTGGGCCACCAGCGACGGCGCCGGGCTCGGATCGATCTTTCACTTCACCATTCTGGCCAAACCCGCGGAGCTGCCGAACACCGAGGCCCGCAATCTGGTGGGCGAACAAACCGAACTGCGCGGCAAGCGGCTCATGGTGGTGGATGACAACGCTACCAACCTCAAGATCCTCACTCTTCAAACGCAAAAATGGGGCATGCAGACCCACGCCTTTTCGACCCCGGCAGAGGCGCTCAGCGCGGTGGACTCAGGCGCATTGTTTGACCTTGCCATTCTCGACATGCACATGCCCGACATGGATGGTGTGGACCTAACCCGTGCGCTCGCGAAACTCAAGCCGAACCTTCCCAAGGTCCTGTTCAGTTCACTGGGCTTGCGCGACACTGCGGCGGAGGCGGACTTGTTTGCGGCCTCTCTGGCCAAGCCGCTGCGCCAGTCGCAACTTTTTGACACGCTGGTCACGCTGTTTGCGCCCGTCGCCGCGCGCAAGGTGGCCGCCGCGCCTGCAGACAAACCCAAAACTGATCCGGAAATGGCCATGCGCCACCCGCTACGCATACTTCTGGCCGAAGACAATCTGGTGAACCAGAAACTTGCCACACGGATTCTGGAACAGATGGGATACCGGGTCGACCTTGCCAGCAATGGAAAAGAAGCGTGCGAAAGTGTTGCCCGCCAGACCTATGATGTGGTGCTGATGGACGTGCAGATGCCCGAGATGGACGGGCTGGAAGCTGCGCGCCGGATCAATCTGGACCACGCAGACACCGTACGCCCCCGTATCATTGCGATGACGGCCAACGCCATGCAGGGCGACCGGGAAATGTGTCTGTCCGCGGGCATGGATGACTACATCGCCAAACCTATCCGCGTGGATCGGTTGGTAGAGGCGCTACTGGCAGTACCGGCACATCACAGGGATGCAACATGACCCAAGACTTCATCGACACAGCAACCTATGCAGACCTGTCTGAGGCGATGGGGGCTGATTTCGTCGTCGAACTGGTCCACACCTTTCTGGAAGATGCACCAAACATGATCGCCTCTCTGAAACAGGGCGTATCTGAAGGGGACGCCGACGCATACCGGCGTGCGGCCCATTCGATCAAATCCAATGCCGAGGTGTTCGGGGCAACGTCCCTCGCCGCCCACGCGCGCCAGATGGAAATGTCCGGACTGCCAACTGATCCGGCGACAGTTGTACAACTGGAAACCGTTTACGCAGACACCGAACGCAGTCTGAGGGCCTTGCTTGATGCGTAACGTTCCCGGGCGCTTGCTGATCGTGGATGACAACAAGGTCAACCGCTTGCTGATGTCGCGCAGCGTCGAACAGCTGGGGCATACCGCGTCTGTTGCCGAAAACGGGCGCGTTGCGATGGAAATGCTGGAGGCAGAGATATTTGATGTCCTACTGCTTGATATCGAAATGCCCGAAATGGACGGGTTCGAAGTGCTTGAGGCGCTCAAGGCCGACCCGAAACTGCGTGATTTGCCGGTCATCGTGACCTCGTCGGTCGAAGGTCTGGAAAACATTGTGCGATGCATTGAACTTGGGGCGGATGACTACATTCCAAAGCCTGTGAACAAGGTCCTGCTCAACGCGCGAATTAGCGCAAGCCTCGACCGCGAGCGGCTTTATGATGAACAAAAGAAACTGCTGGACCGGTTTGCGACGGTGGAGGTGGCCCAGCATCTCAGCGAAGGGGGGTTCGCGATAGGTGGGCAACGCCTGAACGCCACGACCCTGTTTTGCGATGTCCGGGATTTCACGGCGATTTCGGAGAAAATGACGCCAGAGGCGACGATTGATCTGATCAACACCTATTACACCCTGATGTTTGAAGCGGTCTCAAGCCATGGCGGCATCGTCAGTCTGATGGTGGGCGATGGCCTCATGGCGTTGTTCGGGGCCCCCAAACCCATCGAAAACTCTGCACAGAGTGCGGTCGCAGCGGCGCAGGACATGCTGGCCATGACCGCCGCCCTGAATCAAGAGCGCGCCATGGTGGCAGAACCCGAACTCACGATTGGCTTCGGGATCGCGACAGGCGAAGTGGTGGCCGGTTACACCGGCACGGACACGCGCGCGACATATACCTGCATTGGCAAAACGGTGAACCTCGCCGCAAGGCTGGAGGCGCACACAAAGTTCGCGCACCGAAGCATTCTGTTTGATGAAGAAACCTTTGCCGGACTGACCGACCAAACCAATTGTGAGGTGTTGCCCGAGGTGCGGTTCAAAGGGTTTTCAGATGCAAAGCGTGTGTTCGCCCTGTAGAGTGCTGCATGGCGTGTGCTTTGGTGTGGAACAAGACGTCTGAAAAGACAGATCCTGACGCAACCGTATCGACGTCTTTCACTCCGCAGCCATTGTCGTGTCGTGCGCGCTGGTTTCGCCATACCCTTTTGGAACGGGCAAATCCTGCAAGCCTGCCGCGCGCTTTTGCAACGCCCGTCCAATGACGACCCGGCTGATCTCTGTGGTGCCATCAACGATCCGCAGCATCTGAGCGAGACGCGACAACCGGTCCAGACCGTAGGGTTGCAGCAGGCCCATGCCACCCAAAACCTGCGTGCACGTGTTTGCCGCTTTCACTGCGGCATCGGGAACAAAACGTTTGGCATGGGCGGCCATCAATGGCCCCTCTGGGGTGCCCAATGCATCGGCTGCCTTGCGGTAAAGCAGCTTGGATACCTCCAGATCCGTTGCCACGTCGCCAAGCATCCATTGGATGCCGTCCAGATCGAGGTTTCTGCCACCGAACATCTTGCGGTTCTTTGAATAAGACAGCGCGGTGTCAAGTGCGGCCTGCATCAGGCCACAGCACCCCGAGGCAATGGAAACCCGTGCAATATCGATGGCCATCAGAGAGCCCTGGAACCCCTGACCGATGGGCAGAATGATGTTGTCTTCGCTGACCACAACCTGATCAAGATACATTTCGGACATTGGCAGGAATGAATAGGATGGCGTGTCATAGAGAGGACCAAATGTCAGACCTGCGGCATCGGCAGGGATTGCAATCATTGCCATATCCTTGTGACCCGGCACATCGCTGGTTTTGACAACTGTGAAATAGACATCTGCCTCTGTTGCGAGGCTGACCCACGCTTTGGACCCGCTGATGGTCCAGGTTCCATCGCCATTGATCGTGGCGCGGGTATACATCGTCATCGGATCGGACCCGGATTGCGGCTCAGTCAGCGCAAAGTTCGCAAGTTTACGGCCGGACGTCAGATCGCGGGCCCATTGCTCTTTGAAGGCGTCGGTTCCGTATCCGCAGCCCGCGAACGTGCAGATGTTGTGCATCGACAAGGCGAAAGCATAAGCACCATCTCCCAGTCCAAGCTGTTCGTAGACTTGGATGCCCTCGGACAGCGCCAAGCCCTGCCCACCCCACGCCTCGGGCGCGTAAAGACCGGTCAAGCCCGCCGCACCGGCCATGTCGGATGCTGCGCGGGGCCATACCTTATCCGCATTCCATGTATCAACATTCGGCGCGATGACATCGCGGGCATGGTCGCGGGCGGCGGCAAGTATGGATTCGAGTTTGCTCGACATGGATGTGATCCTGTGAATTAGAAGTGTATATCCGATCTTGCCAGCATGTTTTGGCAAGGTTGGTGAAGACGGAGCTGCGATTGCGTTTATTAGCTTCTAATAGGGAATTTTATTTAACTTCCATTTCGAACAGTGACAGAAAATTGTCCAAAAGTGACAATCTACCCTGAGGTGACCTGCCGTCGCCGGTAAGATCTGGGGGTTGCGCCAGTCCATTTGAGAAACGCCTTGTGAAAGCTTGCCGCAGAAGAAAACCCGACGTCCTGAGCGATGGCTTCGATGCTGGTGTCGCCGGTTTGCAGGCGTCGAATGGCGATGTCACGGCGCAAGGCGTCCTTGATCGCTTGAAAGGATGTTCCGTCAGCCGCCAGCCTGCGGATCAATGTGCGGGGGGTCATGTGAAAGGCTTGGGCGACGGCAACCAGATGTGCTTCTTCCCAACTTGCCTGCGTGAGGTAGGACCGTACCCGCAAGGACTGCGTGTGTTCGTTTGACCGTGTGAAAATCCAGTCCCGTGGCGCGTTCTCGAGGAAGTGATCGAGGTCTTTTGTCGTGCGGATTTGAACGGGCCCAAGTTTCTTGATTTCAAAATGGATCGCGGTGTCGGATGCCGAAAACCTGACAGGTGCCGGGAAGATGAGGTCATAGTCCTGCTCGAATGGCGGTCGCTCAAACGCAAAGTCGACTCTCTTTACATCAACCTCCTTTCGAGCCAGCCAGGACAATATGCCATGGGCAAGCTTGAGGATCAGCATGTGCCCGAAACGTTGTTCAGGCGCGTTGGTCAAAGACTTCAGGCAAAGCCCCCGAGTGTCTGACTCATCAACCAGTTCAAACTGGTGTTCATCCAGCAACAGGTTCCAGAACGTGCAAAAGCGATAGAGTGCTGAGGACAGGGACGAGGCCTCGCGCACTGTTGTCAGCAAATGCTGGAGCGCACGTGGGCGGATCGGTCGGGACCACAACCCCATCATTTCGTCCCCCGTCTCGACAGCGGCCAGTTGATAGAGGCGAACCAACTCATCCAGCGTCACACGGCCCTGAAGGGCAGTGCCATCCGCTGGCAAGCCGGAGCGCTCAAGCAACGAAAGGTAATGATCGTCGGTGCAGATTGATTTCAAGGCATCCCGCCAGTCCTGAATGAACTGGCTTGATACCGTCGAAAAAGGGGTTGTCGTTGTGCTATCCATTCCGTGATGAAACCAGCAATGATGACAGCCCGCTAGAAGCCATCAAGACGCATCTCCCCTAATCGGATGCTGGGTTCAGGAGGCCGCATCAGGCTGATGCGCGTCATAGCTTGCTTCCAACTCCTGTTTCAGAAACACACCGAAATTCAAGGGCTCGAACCGGGCGGGTCCGGTGCCCGGCAGTGGCGCGATTGTGGCCGACACGTTGGGATCAAAGAAAAACGGAACTGAATAGCGTTCCCGCCCCGTGGCATTGATGACGCGATGCGGTGTTGACAGAAGCCTACCGTTGGACAAGCGGTGCAGCATATCACCGACGTTGACAATGAATGCATCATCCCGCGGAGATGCATCTATCCATTCCCCCGCAGGCGTCTGAACCTGCAAACCGCCGACATCGTCCTGCGCCAGCAGCGTCAGACATCCAAAGTCCTTATGGGGTGCTGATCCGTACAGGCCCTCGGGCGCTTGCGGCGGGAGTGGCGGGTAATGAAGCAGCCGCAACCAAATTGTCGGCGTTTCAAATGCTTTGAGGATCGATCTGTCCGTGACCCCAATCGCGTCCAGCGCCAGCCCGATCAGTTGCCGACCCAACCCTGTCATCGCGCTGGCATAGGCCTCGCAGGCGTCTTGAAATCCAGGCAGACCGGGCCACTGATTTGGGCCGGACAAATAAATCTCTGGATCGGTCTGTGGGTCTTCGCGCATCATCATGAACGAGGCTGACTGGTTGGGTTTTGTCACCTCGGCGAGATCGGAATTCACATCCGTAGACGTGTTGATCGCAATGTAGCCGCGATGCGTGGCATTAAGCGCAATGGCCTGTTTGTCGGCATCCGGCAAGTCGTGGAACTGTTTGGAGGCGTCGAAAACCGCTTGCCGCAAACGGGGGTCGACACCATGGTTGATCACATATCCAAAGCCCGTGTTTCCGTAGGCTTCTGCAAAGTCACGCGCCAGTTGTCTTGTGTCATTGCCATGGATCAAGGGTGCGAGATCAAGCACCGGTATCTCAGTGAATTCAGTCATTTTTGGTTTCCGAAAGTCGCGTGAAGGGAGCGGGCCAAAAAACGGATGCGCTATCCGGCAAAACGCTTTCGACGATGCGCGCTGTGGCGCTCCAAGACGACAAGATGCAGACACCGGGACATGGCGTTGAGGCTATGATGGAGTTTGGCCTGGATCAACCTCCAAAAACGCGAGGACCCGGACCCTGCTCGCGTCACCATCCGCAGTGGTTCCGCGCCCATTCCAATTGGTGGCGGAACAGTGGTCGGAACGGCGAGACTGGAACGATTTTTTCAATCGGCACGGCTCTGGTCACGGTCTTCATGGCCGGTGACATGCAAACCCTCAAATCCCGGCACCTGATCTGGCGTGCCGTTTCCGGGGCAGGCCACATTGCCCCGCTTTGCAGCTCATTCGGCCTCGTTCAGATCAGAGATCGGGTCGAGGACGAGGACAAGCCGTGTTTCCCCCGTCCCTTCGATCGGCGGGGAACGGTGCAGCAAGCCCGACGCCGGTTCCGGCGGCCAGACCGAGCCGCGCAATAGAATTGGCGCGCCTTTCGGGACGGTGAATACGTGTTCGGGATCATCGCCCTGCACAGACGTCCCGTATTGCGTCCCGAGCCCGCGATAGGTGCACACAAGGCGACCGGTGATCGCATCAAGATGGAACTTGCGGCAGGCATTTGTCGTAATCGCCTGCAACCGCAGGCGCACAAAGTTGACCTGCATCACGTCTGCGAACGCATGCGCCAGCGTCGCGATATCGTCCACCAGCCAGTCACGGTGTTCCGTATCGGGCATGCCGGCAGCGTCGCACAGGTGTTGAACGGCTTGTGTGACATCATTTGCCTTCAATACCATCCGCCCACCGGGCAGCACTGTAGCATCCAGCTCAGCAAGCCATGCGGTGACATCCGGCGGCACCGCGCGGTCCCAGATGGCCGCGGCGCACGCGGGTTCGCAAAAACGCTGCATCCCACCCGTGTCCGAGATGACGCTGACACCAGCGGGTTGGGCTGTAAATTCCGCTGTTGCGATGTTCATGCCGCATCCTCGACACGTCGCCATCCCGGGAATGGGTCAGCCATATCCAGTGGCAACGCGTCTGGCCCCGGCGCGATGACTGTCGGGACCAAGCAAGCATCCAATCTGGATTTCAGCGTATCCCAATCGATGTTGGATCCAATGAAAACGAGTTCTTGTCGCCGATCACCCCATGGCTCGACCCAATGCTGTTGCATGTACTCGCGCGCGGAGTCGTGATCGGGCCAGCGGTCCTGCGGGACAGAGGCCCACCATGTGCCAATGGGTTTGACGCTGGACAGCGCCCCGGCAAGCGAAAACTCGGCCACCCATTCGGGGCGTGTCGCGATCCAGAAATGTCCCTTGGCGCGAATGACGCCGGGCAGTTCACCGTTCAGTACGTTGAGGATCTTTTCGGGAACGAAAGGCTGGCGCGCGCGGTACACAAAGGATGCCACACCGTATTCTTCCGTCTCCGGCACATGGTCGGCAAAGCCATAAAGCTCTTTGGCCCACATTGGATGCTCATGAGCCTTTTCAAAATCAAAAAGGCCTGTATCCAGAATCTTGTCGGCTGCGACCTCAGAGTGATTTGTTTCGATAATCTCGGCATCCGCATTCAGGCTGCGAATGATCTTGCGGGCAGCGTCCACCTGTGCCGGTGTCGCATCGTCCACCTTGTTCAGGATCACCACATCTGCAAATTCCATCTGGTCCGTCAGCAGGTGGACAAGCGTGCGTTCGTCTTCGTCGCCCATCACCTCTCCGCGGTCGCGCAGGAAGTCGTGGCTTGAAAAATCGCGCAGCAGGTTCACGGCGTCCACGACAGTCACCATGGTGTCAAGCCGCGAGACGTCCGACAGGCTTTCACCGAATTCGTCGCGGAAATCGAAGGTTGCGGCAACGGGCAGGGGTTCCGAAATGCCAGTGCTCTCGATGAGCAGATAATCAAAACGCCCTTCGGCCGCCAACCGGCGCACTTCGTCCAGAAGGTCATCGCGCAGCGTGCAGCAGATGCAACCGTTCGACATTTCGACAAGCGTTTCATCAGTCCGGCTGAGTTCTGTATCGGCGCGGACAAGGTCTGCGTCGATGTTCACTTCGGACATGTCGTTCACGATGACGGCCACCCGTCGCCCTTCACGGTTGTTCAGCACGCGGTTCAGCAGGGTCGTTTTGCCTGCGCCAAGAAATCCGGAAAGGACGGTGACGGGGAGTCTGTTTTCTTGCATGAAAGGTCTCCGATGCATATGACGACGATCATGCAACTTACGCAGTTACTAGACGAATGCAACTGCTATTGTTACATACCGTACGCGATCTGGAGATTATCTGCGCATGAAGCGAAACAGCCGCCTTTCTCTTGCCCTTCACACCCTCAGCCATATGGCGGGGGAACCGCACCGGGTGCGGACTTCTGCCGATATTGCCGATCACGCCGGAACCAACCCTGTTGTTGTGCGCAGGGTCCTTGGCAAGCTGCGCGAGGCGGGGCTGTTGTCGTCGGAAAAGGGCCATGCAGGCGGTTGGCGATTGGCAAAACCCGCAGACAACATCACCCTTGCGGATGTGTATCTTGCTTTGGACGAGCGGCTTGTTTCCGGCAGTTCCAGTGATGTTGAACCGACTCTGTGCAGTGTCGAAACAGGCCTCCAGAAACGGGTGGCAGACGTCCTCAACGACATCGAGCTGAGCCTGGTGGAGCGTCTGCGGGAAACGTCGATCAAGGACGTTCACCCTCAGGACTGCGGCTACTGCCACAGTTGAGCCTTGCCCGGCACTTTCATTTCGCTCGGCCTGACAACCTGCGCCTTTACGGCAGCGAATGTCGCGCGCGATCTATTCGGTGGCTCTGCGTGCAGTCATGTATTATGGATCGGGTCGGGTCATTCGGCAGGTGCCATGGGCCAGGCAAGAACACAGCTGCAAGCGGGCGTCCCCAGATGACACAGCGAACGATACCAACTGCTATGCGTCCGGGCGTCGAGGGACCGTTTGAACATGTCATGGCGCTTGGTGTCAGAATTCCCGGCAAGCTGGGCTACATCGCGCGGCGCAAGCTCAAACGGCGGCAATGCGCGCGGATGCAAGACACGTTTTCGCAGGTACTGGCGGACACGCGGGCGGGCGATCTGTGTATCGATCTTGGCGCAAACGTAGGTGAGATCACGCGCCGCATGGCCGCGACCGGCGCCGATGTGATCAGCTTCGAACCTGATCCGGGCGCATTTGACGCCTTGCAGGCCGCCACAAGCGATATGGCCAACGTGACCCTTGTCGCCAAAGCAGCCGGACATAAGCAGGACAGTCTGCTGCTGCACCGTTCGGCCCGATGGTCATCGGATGATCCCTCCGGCCATACCCAAGGATCGTCACTGGTTCACAGTGAGGCGGGTGCTGACGCAAGCAACGCCATACGCGTTGAGGTCGTGGACATCATCGCATACCTTGAGTCTCTTGATCGGGACATTCGCATACTGAAAATGGACATCGAAGGTGCGGAATGGGACATCATGACCCGGCTCATGGACCACCCCCTGTTGTCCCGCATAGACACCATCTTTGTGGAAACGCACGAGAGGCAGGACCCGGCGCGCTATGTCCCGGTGTTTGACGACCTTCAGGCCCGTGCCGAGCAACTCAGCAGGCCCTACATCAACCTTTACTGGGTATGAGGCCGCGTGTTTGCCGGAATGGTTTTCGCTGACAGCTAGGACTCGTTGCGTCCGCCGTCCCTGAAGGCGCTCAGTGCCCCTTTCAGGTAACCGATGTTCTTGGCCCGGCGTCTTTTGACAAACAGCGTGTCCGGGCCGATCGTGCGGAACATAGCAGCAACCAATGTCGCGAGCTTTGGCCGTGGATGCCCGTATTTTCCAAGCGTATAGGCGCGAGACCGGGCGGAGTAATAGGCCTTGAACGCTGCCACTTGCGGCAGACGGGGCGACCCATGCCCGCTCAGGTGAACGACATTTGCGTTGTGGCAGTACATCAAGGGCCCATGTTCGCGCAGCCGGAAGGACAGATCGTCGTCTTCGTGATACATGAAGATCGCGGGGTCAAAACCGCCGATTTCGTTGAACAGGGCGCGGCGGCAGAAGATGGCAGAACCGGTCAGCACAGAGACCTCGGTGTCTTCCGTAGGGATTGGTCCTCTCAATCGCTCTTTGGGCCTGATCTTTGACCCGCGTTTGAAACTCTGACTCCCGTTCTGGTCCAATATTCTTGGATTGAAACCGCTTGCGTCCGGATAGTTGTTGGCCGCCACCATCAGAGCATCAATCGCGCCCGGTTGCAGTGCGGCATCCGGGTTGAGGAACAACAGGAATTCGGTTTCGGCCCTGGTCGCACCCTGATTGCAGGCCGGGCCAAAGCCGACGTTTTTCGTGTTCAGATGCAATGAGGCCCCATACGTATCCGTAAGTGCCTTTAACGCAGCCGTGTCAGACGACGCGTTGTCGACGACAACGACCGGCGTGCCATTGGGGACACTTTCAAGCATGGCGGGCAGTACCGCCATGCTGTTGTAGCTTACGGTGACGATTGTGACTGAACTGTTGGACAAACCGTGCTCCTTCCTGCGACCACAGCAGGATGCGTGCGCAAGGTCAGGCATTTCCCACCAGAATACCAGATGGTTTCAACTCAATGCCTTTCAGCCTTCGGTCAGCAGGCGCTGGTAAATGGCGATCAGGGCGTCAGCTTCGTGCGCGATCTGGTGTTGCTCGACGACCTTGTGGCGCGCGGCCTTTGCCATGGATTGGCGCATCGTCGCATTGCTCATCAACTTGTCCGTTGCATCCACCAACGCGCCAAGGTCTTCGGGTGGAACGAGAAACCCCGTTTTTTCGGGGACAACCAGATCTTCAAACGCGCCGACACGCGTTGCTACGACAGGCACGCCGCACGACATCGCCTCCAGTGGGGTCAGGCCAAAGCCCTCCCACCGTTGTGGGGCCACGTAGATGTCGGAGGCCTTAAACCACGGCGCAATCGTAAATCCGGTGTCTTCGGGCAAGATGCGAAGTCGGTCGGACAGACCTGCCGCCTTTATCTTCGCTTTGAGGTCGTCAACAAAGCCTTGCTGGTCGCGCGTGACACCGCCCATGACAATACCTTGCGCGGCCGGGTGGCGTGGTAACAGGTCGATCATGGCGTCGACAAAAAGGTCAGTTCCTTTTTGTGACCTGATGCGGCCAAAGCAGCCGACGATCAACGCGTCTTCGTCCAACCCGAGTTTGCTTCGCAGGGCACGTCGATCTGTTGCAGGCGCAAAGGCATCCGCATCAATGCCGTGCAGGACCACAGTGGCCGGCACCCCAAGGTAGGACTTTGCTTTGCCTGATGCCGCGACCACAGCATCCATCTGCCGGATCAGCCAGCGCGAATATTCCCCGCGCCGCCGTTGTGCTGCGGAGGTGAAGACCAGCTTGAACCGCTTGCGCAATACGTATTTCAGTATCAGGCCTACCAGCATCTCGATGTTCCGACGGGAATGCCAAACGCGATGTCCCGAAGGTCCGGACCGCGACATCCAGAGCAGTTTGGACGCCGGAAACTGTGGCGCATCTTCCGGCAGGACAGGACCGGTGGTGGCGATGGCAATTTTTTTCGCCTGCACCGGCACCAATCGGAACACAGTGGATGACACCCCCGAATAGCGGCGTTTCAGGTTTGGCGCGATGACATCAATCGTATTGGGGTCAACCTGCATGACTTTGTCCTGATGGCCTGCTCAATTTACGTTGCCTGTTCTCATAGTGAAGGGCCCTGTGGGATGCCATAACAAGTTGGCACTGATGTTTTGCATGGATGTATGGGGTCTGTCGCACTCGTGCCTGGGTCTTTCGTGGAAACAGCGCACTGGCGACGCCCATCGGTCATTTCGCCGCTGTGCCTGCATATCCTTTCGTCAGATCCGCCCAATCCTCTTGTTTCCAGTGCAGACCCGGAGATGCGGTTGCAGTCTTTTTCAGTGACCGTTGCAGTCGATCGATGTTGGCCTGCATCCAGTCGCCCGGTTCACGCTTTTCGCATTTGTCGAAATCAATGACCCAGACTTTGTCATGCGCATCGATCATGATGTTCCGGCAATTTAAATCAGAGTGATAAACATTATGCGCGTGGAGGGTCTTGATCGCCGCCCCGATATTCTTCCAAAGCTGCGATGGCAGACTCTTGTCCTTGAGAATGTCCTGGAGCGGTTCAGAATCTGCAATGCGGACTGTGATAATGTCAGCACGGTAAAAGACACCCGACGGTACAAATCGTGCGGCAACCGGTCTGGGAACCGGGAGCCCATCCTTGCACATCTCGCTGAGCAGGTCGAATTCGCGCATGGCCCGGCTGTTTTCGGGACTGGTACGCAAGTAAAGGTCTCTGTTCACCCGGCCGACCAGACCGCCGCGGTGGAAGTGACGCAGAACCATGTCACGATCCGCAAAGTTGAGAAAATGCGCGCTGCTTCTGCCTTGCGTGCTGCCGCGCCAAAAGTGTTTTGCCTTGAGCCACTTTGCGTCGAACAGGTTCGGTTCCATTGGCGCAATGATGTCGGCGTCAAAGCGGATGACCGTGCCATTCAGGTGGAGGTCCGAGGGCGTCGCCATTCCAAATGCTCCGGCTTTGATCTGCTCACATGCTCCGGCTGTCTTAGGGGCGTCCCAGGGATTTCACAAGTTCGCGCGGATCAGGAACCACTGGCCACCGGGCTGCAAAGATGTATCCATGCTATGACGAAACGGCGGTCCCAAAACGTGTGGCTGCGTCAAGAGCACA
>JBCBDZ010000028.1:0-25417 GCA_038529225.1 Pseudomonadota bacterium
ACAAGCCCGCCACGTTTACATTCATCACCTTTTCCCAGGCGGCATGGGGGAACTGCCCCAACGGGGCGCCCCAGGTCACGCCAGAGTTGTTCATCAGAATGTTGAGCGTATCGGTGCGCGCCTCCACCTCTTTGACAAGGGCCGCGATACCCTCTTCGGAGCCGACATCGCCCGCGAACCCCTCAACACTGCCGGGCGCATCCATCGCGTTCAACTCTCTGGCCACGGCGACGCAGGCATCCGCCTTGCGGCTTGCAATCATGACCCGCGCGCCCGCCATCATCAGTCCCGTTGCGGCCATGCGACCGATACCAGTGGCACCCCCGGTCACCAGCGCGACCTTACCAGTCAATGAAAACAACGTGTTGGGATCCATTCTTCATCTCCGTATTCAGGCTGACGCCGGTTGTTTGAGGCAAGCCTGCCTGCAAACCCGCACAAGTTGCACCCTTGCCGTTACGTCACATTTTGCGTGCCTTTGGGCTGGTACAATTGCCGATCACGTCTATTGTGAACCAGATTTTCGACGGGAGTGGTACCATGCAGCCCCATTTTGCCTGCACCGGGCCCAGACCGGGATTGCGCGGCACGACATGAGCATCAAGGACGCGCACGCCTTTCTATCCGCCCAACTGGGTCAGGAGGTTGGGCTGTCCAACTGGATCACGGTGGATCAGGCGATGATCGACCAGTTCGCCGCCACCACCCATGACGATCAATGGATCCACCTTGATGGACACCGCGCCGCCCGGGAAACACCCTTTGGCGGCACCATCGCCCATGGCTTTCTCACGCTCAGCCTTGCCAGCCGCTTTGCCTATGACTGTTTCGAGGATCTGCCCGGACAG
This sequence comes from Pseudomonadota bacterium, assembly GCA_038529225.1. Taxonomy (GTDB): domain Bacteria; phylum Pseudomonadota; class Alphaproteobacteria; order Rhodobacterales; family Rhodobacteraceae; genus Tateyamaria. Next base: position 849 of record JBCBDZ010000028.1, read on the forward strand.
GTCATGGGGATCAACTACGGTTTTGACAAGCTGCGATTCCTGTCGCCTGTGCGGCCCCACGACCGTTTGCGGGGGCGATTTACCCTGACAGATGTCCAGATCCGTCGGCCGACAGAGTTGCTGCGCACGTCAACACTGCACATCGAAATTGACGGGCAGGACAGGCCTGCACTTGTTGCAGAATGGCTCGGCTTGCTGATCTTTGACCATTGAGTCAAAGCCGACACTGGACAGAACCCCAACATTGCCGCTAACACCATGGCACTGCAAAGGTAATTTCCATGTCTGCCATACTTGTCCTCAATGGTCCCAACCTCAACCTGCTGGGGCTGCGCCAACCCGAGATTTACGGGCACACCACGCTTGCCGATGTGGAGGCGATGTGCGCGGCCCACGGCGAAGCCAAGGGCCATCACGTCACCTGCCGCCAGTCCAATCACGAAGGTACGCTGGTGGATGCCATCCATGCGGCCCGTGGCACCTTTGACGGCGTGGTGTTGAATGCGGGGGCCTATACCCACACCTCAATTGCACTGCACGACGCCATCGCTGGCACGCAAATGCCCGTGATCGAACTGCACCTGTCCAACATCCACGCCCGCGAACCGTTTCGGCACAAGAGCATGATTGCGCCGGTGGCGATCGGTATGATTTGCGGCTTTGGCGCGGCGGGGTATACTCTGGCCCTGGACGCTCTGTTTGGGCATTTGGGGGGCACGACGTGAAGAGTTTTCTGCACCGCATGTCAAACTGCCAGACCATCGAGGAACTGTGGGAACTGCACACCCGCAAAATGGCAGAATTTGGCTTTGACCGGTTGATTTACGGGTTTACCCGCTATCGCTCGGGCAATTCTCTTGGCGATCCCGAAGACTTTATCATCCTGACCAACCATGACCGCGCCTATTCGGACGTGTTCATGGGAGAACAGCACTATGTCCACGCCCCCATGGTCAACTGGGCCTTGCACAACGAGGGTGCGTGCAGTTGGGGCATTCTGGCCCAGATGCAGTCAAGCAAGACACTGACCCCCGCAGAACAGAGGGTGCTGGAGTTTAACTATTCCATGGGCGTCACCGCCGGGTACACCATCAGCTTCAAATCCGTCTCTGCCCGCTCGAAAGGCGCAATTGCGCTCACAGCGCGCAAAGGCATGAGCCAGGTCGAAATCGACGCCGTCTGGGACAAGCATGGGGCAGACATTCATCTGCTCAACAACGTGGCCCACCTCAAGATTCTCACCCTGCCCTACACGGCGCCCAACCGATCGCTCACCAAACGCCAGCGCGAGGCGCTGGAATGGGTCGGGGACGGCAAAACCATGCAGGATATTGCAATCATCATGGGGCTCACGTCGGCCACCGTCGAAAAGCACCTGCGGCTTGCCCGCGAAGCGCTCGCGGTTGAAACGACGGCCCAGGCCGTGCTCAAGGCCGCCTTTGCCAACCAGATGTTCATCCTCGAAGCCTGAACCATGGTGCGCGGACCGGTTCTGCGATATCTCAGCCATCCGCAGGTCATCATCGACCCGGACGTGCCGGTGCCAGACTGGGGGCTGAGTGACGAGGGCACCGCACGGGTCGCGGCCCTGTGCCGGGCGATCAAGGGCGGTGCACTGGCAGGCACCACCTCCGTTTTTTCCAGCCCGGAACGCAAGGCCCTTGAAACCGCACGCCCCCTCGCGGACGCGCTGGGCTGCCCTTGCAGCGTGGTGCACGACAGCCACGAAAACGACCGCAGCGCCACCGGCTACCGCCCGGGTCCCGAATTTGAAGGGCTGGCGGATGCGTTCTTTGCCCGGCCTGAAATATCCGTCGAGGGCTGGGAACGCGCGGTCGACGCCCAGGCACGGATCACCGCCGTTGTCGACAGTATTGAAGACGCCGCACCCCAGGGAGACGTATTGATCGTTGGTCACGGTGCTGTCGGCACGCTGCTCTTTTGTGCCCGCGCGGGCCTGCCCATCAGCCGGACGCACGACCAGGGCGCGGGCGGCGGAGGCAACATTATAACCTATAATCGCGAGACCGGCGCACCTTTGGGCGGGTGGCGTCCGGTCGAATCACTCGCAGGTGATTCTGGTGCAGACGGGAACGATTCGGTGTTTGCGCAAACGGTCAAACGGTGTTTCCCTCACTGGTAGAATTTCGCATGTAACCGACACGCCAGAAGGTAACAAAGACATGAAATTTCATTCGCCGCGACGTCAAAAGCAATTTTTGACCCTTAGGTAAGGAATCCCGGACTTTGTGAATTTGCAGTTAAAGCGCATTCTGCAGGAGTTCCGTGAGTGGTGGCTTTAGCCAGGGAGCAGCGGGAAAGATCCTCTGGGATTGCAGAGGCCCTCGTTTCCGACCGGTCTGACCGGAGCCGGCCCACCTGTGTATTGATCCGCAGGTGGGTCGGATTATCAAGCGCCTGATGTCTCATCCCCGTGGCTTTCAGGTTCGCAGATAAGGGCGGGTTGTCGTCCCAAAGTGAGACCCCGCCCGACTGCCGTCTTACCCAGTGAGAGCGTCGGCGGCCGCACGAATACGCGTACGCATCTCGTCATCCAGTGCCGAATGCGTTGTGCCACCCAGTATCTCCAGCTGCGCCTTCGGCCAGCCTTGTGCCAGTTCCCAAGGGGTTCTGAGCGGGCAGGACGGATCGAACCTGCTGTGAATCATCTGACAGGGAATATGCGAAATCCGCCCCAGCCCGCGCAGCAATGCATCCGGCTCCAACCATGCGCCATGTGCAAAATAATGCGTCACGATCCGTGCAAACCCGAGCCGAAAGGCCGGATCGCTATAGCGTGATCCGGGATCATGGATTGATCCTCCAAAAATCGCTGTTTCCCATTGGCACCATGCATCTGCCGCTGCTTGCGCCCGGGTCGGGTCGCACAAAGCCGCATAATAGGCCGCGATCCGCTCAGCCGTATGGTCCGGATCGGGATTTGTGTCGGGCACATGGGCGCAAAACTCTGCGTAAGCCTCCGGGAACAACGCGCCGACATCTCCATAAAGCCATTGAAGGTCACGTGCCGCTGTCGTTGCAACGCCCGCCAGCACCATGGCCTGCACCCGCTGGGGGTAGGATTGTGCATACGCCATCGCAAGGGTCGACCCCCAAGAACCACCAAACAACACCCACGCCTCGACCCCGTAGTGAATGCGCACAGCCTCGATATCCGCGATGAGATCAGCGGTGGTGTTGTGTTCAAGGGCCGCCAGCGTTTCAGACGCCACAGGCGCACTGCGCCCGCACCCGCGCTGGTCCATCAGCGTGACGCGATAGCGGGACAGGTCAAACAGATCGTAGTGCCCCGGACGGCACCCCGACCCCGGGCCACCGTGCAGTACAAGGGCATCCACCCCCTGCCCGGCCTGTTCGATATGCAAACGATGCCCGCCGCCGACGTCAAGCATGTGGTGTGCCATCCCAAGGCCGCCCGGTTGATCCGTATTCCAGCCACGCACGGTCATCCGCGTTCAGATGCGCATCCATCACCGCATCATAGGCAGCCAGTTCCGCGTCGCTCAGCACGCCCACCCATTTGTTGCTGGTTCCGCTGTGAAAGAAGTCGCTGTCCGATTTCATGAACCCCTTGCCGCCCGAGGGCGCAAAGCGTTCGGCCTGCGCTTTCATGTTGTCAAAGGTGGCCGCTGCGATCAGGCTTTCCATAACTGCATCCGAGTGGGAAATACCAAGCAAGTTGGCGACGCAGGCGAATGTGCCGGGCAAGTCGCGGCTCATGTCCGCGTAATGGAACAGTGTGACATTGGCGCGTTCTGCCAGATCACGCGCGGTTGTGTAGTGCTGCAGGATCGTGGCCAAGGGCATGGCGTCCAGATCCCAGCCCTCTGCCCCGCCGTCCAGAAAGCGACGAAACGTGGTGCCGTCCATGTCCTCCTCCGGATACCAGTGATCAAACCAGTTCATCGGGATGTTGCGCACGTGTTTGCGGTAGGAAAAATGCGCATCCAGCGGATGGCGCATCACACAAAGATACTGCGCCCGGTCATCGAGCGGCAGCCCGTCCATCGGTGTGTGGCTTTTCATCGACCGGCGCTGTGTTTGCGCCTCCAGCCGCGCGGCAACCTCGTCCATCTCGCGCACGCGGATATCGACCCAGGGCATCTTGACGGACAATTCGGTTTCCATGCCCGGATCACCAGAGATCAGCAGGGCCACGATGGTCTGCATCCACGTGGTGCCGCATTTTGGGGGTGTGACGACAAACACGTCATCAGGGCGGATGTTGACCTTGTCCCAGCGCCGGTTGTCCGTAAGCGGGCCCAGATTGAGTTTTCGGTCGGCCATGATCTGCATCCCTCAAATCAGGATCACCAGAGCACTGCCCCGTCGGCTCCGCAAGAAAAAAGGGGCGCATCACTGCGCCCCCGTTTCTTTGAAGATGTGCCCCGTCTCAGGACTGGCCGACTTTCGCAACTTCTGCGGCAAAGTCTTCCTTTTCCACTTCGATGCCTTCGCCCACTTCGAGGCGGGCAAAGCCCGTGATGGTCGCGCCGGCTTCTTCGGCGGCCTTGGCCACGGTCAGGTCAGGGTTCACCACAAAGGACTGGTTCAGCAACGTCACCTCGGACATGTACTTTTTCATCCGGCCGATGATCATCTTTTCAATGACCGCTTCGGGCTTGCCGCTTTCGCGGGCGATGTCCATCTGGACCTGCTTTTCCTTCTCGACAACAGCCGCGTCGAGGTCCGCTTCGGACAAAGAGGCCGGGTTCACGGCCGCGATGTGCATCGCAACCTGCTTGCCAAAGGCCTCGTCGCCGCCATCCATGGCGACCAGTACGCCGATCTTGCCCATGCCGGGGGCCGCGGCGTTGTGCACATAAGACACAACTGTGCCGCCCGACAGCTTGGCCATACGGCGCACGCTCATGTTCTCGCCGATGGTGGCGATCTTGTCGGTGACCACGTCAGCGACCGTCTTGCCGCCCATGTCGGCGGCCTTCAGGCCTTCGACATCGTCAGCACCCAATGCGGCAGAGGCGATGCCGGACACCATGTCCTGGAATTCGGCGTTCTTGCCGACAAAGTCGGTTTCCGAGTTCACCTCGACCGCGACACCGGTGCCACCGTCCACGACGACCGCCACGAGGCCCTCGGCGGCGGTGCGACCAGACTTCTTGGCGGCCTTGGCCAGACCCTTGGTGCGCAGCCAGTCCACTGCCGCTTCCATGTCGCCATCATTTTCGGTCAGCGCCTTCTTGGCGTCCATCATGCCCGCACCTGTCGAGTCGCGCAGTTCTTTGACCATTGCTGCTGTGATTGCCATCTCTTGGCTCTCCTCAAAATACGAATGTCAGTGCGGTCGGTGCATACACCGACCGCTATGTCAGGTTCGTGACGCACACGCCTTAGCTGGCGGCAGGCGTCTCTTCGGCTGGGGCTTCGGCAACCGCTTCTTCGGCGGGCGCTTCTGCAACGGCCTCTTCCGCGGGTGCTTCTTCCATCGCGCCCAGATCAACGCCAGCGGCGCCCATCTGTGCGGTCATACCATCCAGTGCCGCGCGCGACGCCAGATCGCAGTACAGCGCGATGGCACGGGCCGCGTCATCGTTGCCGGGAATGATATAGTCCACACCATCGGGCGAGCAGTTGGTGTCAACCACAGCCACAACCGGGATACCCAGCTTGTTGGCTTCGGCCACGGCCAGCGCCTCTTTCTTGACGTCGATGACAAAGATCAGGTCAGGACGACCGCCCATTTCGCGGATGCCACCCAAAGACGCCTGCAATTTGCCCTGGTCACGTTCCATGCCCAGACGCTCTTTTTTGGTGAGACCTTCAAAACCGATCTCGGCCTGCTCGTCGATGGACTTCAGACGGTTGATCGACTGGGACACGGTCTGCCAGTTGGTCAGCGTGCCGCCCAGCCAGCGGTGGTTCATGTAATACTGCGCGCATTTTTCCGCAGCTTCGGCGATGGGCTGTGCGGCCTGACGCTTGGTGCCCACGAACAGAACGCGACCGCCCTTGGCGACGGTGTCGCGGATCGCCTGAAGGGCCTGGTCCAGCATGGGAACAGTCTGTGTCAGGTCCATGATGTGGATGCCGTTGCGGGCGCCGTAGATGAACGGGCCCATGCGGGGGTTCCAGCGCTGTGTCTGGTGACCAAAGTGTACGCCTGCCTCAAGCAGCTGGCGCATGGTGAACTCGGGAAGAGCCATGTGCGTTTCCTTTTCCGGTTTTCGCCTTGGCGGGGTATCAGTGCAGTTACACCAACCGGTGGACGTTTGAGGATGTCTCCCCCATCGGCCCGAGCCCCGCCTGCGGATTGAATGGGAGGCCTTTAGGCGAATGCGGTGTGGATGGCAAGGGCAATTGCACAGGGGTGGCTGAGGCCATAAAGCGCACCGCGCGTCACGCCGCTCGGGCGCGCATTGTCTTCGCGTGTTGCACGGCGCGGCCCCAACGGGCATCAAAGCGACCCGATTCAAGGCGACTTTGAGGCAAGGCGGCCGAACGGCTTGGGCACAAGGTCACGAATTATCATCTATATTACTGTTTTAATTGTTTTTTTCCATCCAGACACCGCTTGAAAAAAATCTTCACACAAAAGCGGTTCAGAGCAAATTTTAGCCAAATTTGTATGAAAAAACCCTCATCAACGCTGCTTATGGCGGTCATTTGGCTGCTGATTGTGAGGTATAAAGTGCTGTTTGGAAGACTGACAAAACTGACATCTGCTGCCCTTCTGGGCCTTGGCGTGATGGCAAGTGCGGCAAGTGCTGCGACCATTTTCGACTTTACGGGCTCGCGGACCAACCTTGGGCTGACCCAGTCCTACACCGTGGACGGCATCACCGTGGACGTGACAACCGTGGGCGGGGACATCCACCGCAATCGCAACGGGCTCGGCGTGACCACCAACCCGGATCGCAACCGCATCGGCTCAAACGGCAGCGTCAACGAAAGCCTGACATTCACCTTCTCTCAAAAGGTGAACCTGCTCAGCAGCGTGGTGTTTGAACACCGTGACAGCTTTGAAATGTTCGAAATTTTGGACGGGGATTCAAACGTCCTTGCGATCCAGCGGATCATGGGAGCGGGCGGCAGTTCGGCCGTGACCCTGCCCGGCCTGAACTTTGAAGGCGACACGTTCACCTTCCGCCACCTTTCGGGCAGCGGTATCCGCATTGACCAGCTGACCGTTCTGGCAGCCGTACCTTTGCCTGCGTCCATGCCTTTGGCGCTGCTGGCCGTCGGTGGACTGGTCGTTCTGGGACGGCGTCGCAAGACCGCGTGAGACGCCCCGCGCACATGCGCGAAACAGTTTTCTGACCTCTGAAATCACACAACCTGTGCACAGTCGGTGCACAGGTTGTGTACGTTTCGTGCATGGCAGTGACCGAACGCGCAAACCCACGCAAGCGCAACAGATGCGGTCGCAGTTGGCTTTTGCGTTAATCTTTCAGGAACGCTGGGCATCGGGCAAAAAACGCGCCCGACCCGTTGCCTCACGCCAAGGCGTGACCTTCCCGAACTGCCGCTTCGCAGGCCGCGGCCAGCGTCTTGCGATCCCTGGCCTCGGCCACCCGGATGGGATCGTGATAGACCACGACAACGTGCCCCTGCCGTGGCAAGGCAAGTGTGTGCAGCAGGTGCGGCCCGAATTCCATCTCTCCCCACCAGCCGTAGGTGCGCGGCTCGCCCCCTTTTGGCGGGTGGTACGTCACCGATACGGGCTGCACCGACAACGCGTCGCGCAGGCCATCGGCAAAGAAGGCCTCGAACAGGGTTGATTTGAACGGCAGCACACGCAGACCGTCGGTGCTGGTGCCTTCGGGAAAGAACAGCAGCCGCTGACCCGCCATCAACCGCGTCTTGAACACCTCTGTCTGCGCCAGAGCCTGCCTGCGGTCGCGGGCGATGAACACAGTGCCCGTCGCACGTGCCAGAAACCCGATGCCGGGCCAACCTGCCACCTCGGATTTCGAGACGAAATAGACCTGATCGCCCGCATTGAGGGCAAAAATATCCAGCCAGCTGGAGTGATTGGCGACGATCGCCCCTGCCCCCTGCATCGGTGTGCCCTGCCGCGCGTATCCCAGCCCCATCCACAGCAGCGACAGCCGGCAGACAATCCGCGTGATGTGGGGCGTCCAGGGGCGAAACATCCCGTGGACCGGGCGCTCGATCAGGCGCAAGGGCAGCAGGATGGCGAGGCCTGCGGCAATGGTTGCCACGATCAGCAAACCGCGCAAGATGACGCGGACCCACCCCAACGCGCCAATGGACATGGGCCCCGGCGGCTCATCGCCCTCCCATGTCAGGCTCATGGCGTCACTCCGTATATGCGCCGCTGCCGCTCGGACATCGCCGCGGTGTCCATGACCAGACACACGTCAGTGGTGTTGAAACCGTGATCGATATAGGCCCCGTCACCCACCACACCGCCAAGGCGCAAATACGCCTTGATCAGCGCAGGCATCTGCACCATCGCCGCACGCCTGTCGATCTGATCCGGTGCAATACGGTCCATTTGGGCCGCATGCGGCGGACGGGCGGTCACCCGCAAGGGCTCTGGCGCAAGGTGGCGGTGATGCAGCAGCGACAAAGACGGCGCCAAAGCGTCCACATCCGTGCCGTGAAACGATGCGACCCCGAACAGGATGTCGATGTCGTGTTCGGCCACGTAGTCGGCCAGACCATTCCAGAGATGATACATCGCCCGACCGCCGCGGTAATCGACATGCACGCAAGACCGCCCCAGTTCCAGCAATCGCCGCCCCGTCGCCTTGAGGGGGCTCAGATCGTATTCGTCCTCTGAATAGAACGCTCCTGCATCCTTGGCTTTTGCGCAGGGCAACATGCGATACACGCCAGCCACGCGCCCGCCGGCGGCATCATCAAACAGGATCAAATGATCAAAGAACGGATCAAACCGGTCTTTCTCGAGGCGCTGGTGATGATCCACCAGCGGACCACCCCCGCCCAGTTCTTCGACAAAGACGTCATAGCGCAGACCTTGTGCTGCGCGCAGTTCGTCGTCGGTGCAGGCCAGCGCGACGCGAAATTCAGGGTCATGGGTCAGTGTCATCGCGCGCTCTTTAGCTGCGTGCGCGCATAAAGGCAAAGACACGCACCAGTTGCCACCTCAAGTTGTATCCTGTTAAGATTTCAGAAAGGATGTTCAGGCATCAAACACCGGTTCCAGGGCGACATGCGCACCATCGATCACCACCTTTCCCGCGTCCGGGAAATTCACCGTGATCCGACCCGCAATGTTACTTTGGACCTGACCAACGCCCCATTCCGCGTGTTCGGGATGGCGCACCAACATGCCGGGGGCCAGAATGGCGTTCAGATTTTCCATAAGCTGCCTTTCAAGCGAACTGTTTTTCGGAGTCGTCGATGGGCCAGAGTAACCTCAACCTTGCCGCGCTGATTGGCAGCCGCATCTGTCATGACCTGATATCGCCCATTGGCGCCATCAACAACGGTTTAGAACTGCTTGGCATGTCGCAAGACCGCGAAGGTCCCGAAATCGATCTGATTACGGAAAGCGTGGAGAATGCCAGCGCGCGCATCCGGTTTTTCCGCATTGCCTACGGAGGCGCGTCAAATACGCCAATGGGGCGATCCGAAGTCATCACCATTCTGCGCGACGTGACCGGCGGTGGGCGACTGACGGTGGCCTATGGGCCAATGGATGACCAGCCCCGCTGGGCGGTGCGCATGGTCTTTCTTGCGATCCAGTGTCTTGAGACCAGCATGCCCTATGGCGGGCGGATCGAGGCGTCTTGCGACTCCGGTCGCTGGACAGTGTCTGGCCACGCGCCAAAGACCAATGTGGATCCAGCCCTTTGGGCACTTCTGGCAGGTGCAGAGCCCACGGATCTGGCCCCGGCCCATGTTCAGTTCGCCCTGCTTCCGGCGGTGGCTGAGGATGTTGGTCGCCGCATCACGTCGCAGGCCGCGGAAGATCGGTTGATCATCACTTTCTGAGGATTAACGGCACCGCGCAAAATACTTCACCTTTGCGCCGCAACACCCTGTTAAGTCACATTTATATCAAGACCGTACAGTACCATTGCCACGCACAAGGTACTTGAAACTGGTCAGTTGCGCTGCTCCAACGGGACCGCGTGCATGCATCTTGCCCGTGGCGATCCCGATCTCGGCCCCCATGCCGAACTCCCCACCATCGGCAAACTGAGTCGAGGCATTGTGCATGAGAATGGCACTGTCCAACTCATTGAGGAACCGTTCTGCCGCGTCCGGGTTTTCCGTCAGAATGCAGTCGGTATGGTTGGACCCATGGGTGCGGATGTGGTCGAGGGCTGCATCCAGATCGGGCACGACGCGCGCGGCGATATCCATATCCAGATACTCACGCCCCCAATCCGCGTCTGTTGCCGCCATTACATCCCTGATCGACTGAAGCGCTGTATCTGCATGGACACGCACGCCTGCGTGAATCAACGCACTGATGACACCACGCCCGATGCTGTCGGCAACATCAGCGTGGATCAGCAGGCACTCCGCCGCGCCGCAAATGCCGGTGCGCCTGGTCTTGGCGTTCAGCACCACCTTCAGCACCTTTTCGGCGTCGGCGTCCTTGTCCACATAGATGTGCACGATGCCCTCAAGATGGGCGAACACGGGCACGCGGGCCTCGCGCTGCACCAGCCCGACCAGACCCTTGCCGCCGCGCGGGACAATCACGTCGATCGTGTCGGTCATCACCAGCATCTCGCTGACCGCTGCCCGGTCGCGTGTTGGCACAAGCTGGATGGCATCTTCGGGCAGGTTTGCATCCCGCAAGCCCTGCTGCAGGCAGGCATGGATGGCCGTCGAGGAATGAAAGCTTTCGGACCCGCCCCGCAGGATCACCGCATTGCCCGCCTTGAGGCACAAGGCCCCGGCATCCGCCGTCACATTGGGCCGACTTTCGTAGATCACACCAATGACGCCAAGGGGCGTGCGCACCCGCTGGATGTGCAGGCCCGTGGGCTGGGTCCAGTCCGCAATAACCTCGCCCACGGGATCGGTCTGCTCGGCCACAGCGCGAAGCCCGTCGACAATGCCGCGAATGCGGTCCTCGTCCAGACGCAGCCGGTCCATCATCGCATCCCACAGCCCCTTGTTGCGCCCGAATTCCATGTCCTTGGCATTGGCGGCAATGATATCCGCCCGACGGGCCCAGACCGTGTCAGCCGCGCTGATCAGAGCGGCATGTTTGCGTTCCGCACTGGCGGAGGCAAGGACGGTGGCGGCCTGTTTCGCACGCGCTCCGATGTCTGCCATGAGGCTGGGAATGTCGGCAAAGTCTTTCATCTTGCTGTGTCCTTTGCGGGGTTTGCGCGGCTGATCTTAGGCGTCCGGCCGTGGTATTTATAGTCTCAAGACGCGTTACAGGGCCATATCGTCCCGATGAATCAGCGCCGCCCGGCCCGGATAGCCCAGCAGCGTTTCGATCTCATGGCTTTGATGGCCCTTGATAATTTGCGTTTCCTTGGCGGTGTAACGGCTTAGCCCAAGGCCAAGCTGATGCCCGTCCGGCCCCGTGATCGCGACCGGATCGCCGCGACCGAACGCACCAGTGATTGCCTTAACTCCGGCGGGTAAAAGGCTGTTTCCCTTTGACAATGCCTGTGCCGCACCTGCATCCAAGGTGATCGTACCCAGTGGCTTCATCGCACTGATCCAGCGTTTGCGGGCCGTTTGCGGGTCCAGCGTGGCGGTGAACCATGTGGCGTTCGCGCCCTGTTCCAGCGCGCTCAACGGACGCAAGGCGGCTCCGTGGCAGATCACCATCGCACATCCCGCCGCCGTTGCGGTCTTGGCCGCCATCAGTTTGGTTTTCATGCCGCCCTTGGACAGGCCGGACCCTGCATCGCCCGCCTGCGCCTCTATCTCGGGTGTGATCGTGTCGATCACATCATAGCGTTTTGCGGACGCATCTTCCGTCGGATTGGCCGAGTAAAGTCCGTCCACATCCGAGAGCAGCACCAGTTGATCAGCGCCGATCGTCGCTGCGATCTGGGCGGCGAGCCGGTCATTGTCGCCAAAGCGGATTTCATCTGTCGCGACCGTGTCGTTTTCATTCACGATGGGCAGTGCGCCCAGCGACATGAGCTGTTCCAGCGTCGCGCGCGAATTGAGGTAACGGCGCCGGTCCCGGCTGTCTTCGAGCGTCACCAGCACCTGGGCCGTCGTGATGCCGTGCGGGGCCATGGCCTCTTCGTAGGCGCGCGCCAGGCGAATTTGCCCAACCGCTGCGGCGGCCTGCGATTGTTCAAGCGCCAGTTCGGTGCCCGGCAGGTTCAGCACGCCACGCCCCAACGCGATAGAGCCGGAGGAGACCAGCACCACTTGCGTGCCCGCCGCTTTCAACCACGCCACGTCCTGTGCGAGGCCCTGCAACCAGTCTTTGCGCAGAGCGCCTGTGCTGCGGTCTACAAGCAGGGCAGACCCGATCTTTATGACCAGTCGCTTGGCCTTGCTCAGGGATGCCATGGTTCGGCCTCGGGCACGGGACGGTGGCGAATGCGGTCGTCGTCGATTTGCGTGCGCAAGGCGCGCAGAACCTCGGTCACGCCTTCGCGGGCAACGCTGGACATCAGGGCCACATCCTCGCCGGATACTTTCTCCAATTTTTTCAGAGTATTTGCGCGCTCTTCTTCATCCAGTGCATCAATTTTGTTGAGCACGGTGATACGCGGCTTGTCTGCCAGATCGCCACCATAGGCCTCAAGCTCCGTGATGATGGTCTGGTAATCCTCGGCGATCGTGTCAGATGTTCCGTCAATCAGGTGCAACAGCACAGCGCAGCGTTCCACATGGCCAAGAAACAGATCGCCCAGGCCCCGCCCTTCTGACGCGCCTTCGATCAGACCGGGGATGTCGGCCACGACGAATTCGGCATTGTCCACGCCCACAACGCCCAGATTGGGGTGCAGCGTGGTGAACGGGTAGTCGGCGATTTTAGGGCGCGCGTTCGACGTCGTGGCCAAAAAGGTCGACTTGCCGGCATTGGGCAATCCCAAAAGCCCAACATCCGCGATCAGTTTCAGCCGCAGCCACAGCGTGCGCTCGACCCCCTCTTGCCCCGGGTTGGCGCGGCGCGGCGCCTGATTGGTGGCGGATTTGAAGTGCAGGTTGCCCCAGCCCCCATTGCCGCCTTTCGCCAACTCCACACGTTGACCCAGTTCGATCATGTCGGCGATCACCGTTTCCTGATCCTCATCGAGGATTTCGGTGCCCACAGGCACACGCAGCACGATGTCGTCGCCGTCTTTACCGGTGCGTTGACGGCCCATGCCGCCTTGCCCGTTCTTGGCAAAGAAGTGCTGCTGATAGCGGAAGTCGATCAGCGTGTTCAGCCCGTCAACCGCCTCGGCCCAGACCGAGCCTCCACCACCGCCATCGCCGCCATCCGGGCCGCCGTATTCAATGTACTTCTCCCGCCGGAACGAGATGCACCCGTTACCGCCCGCCCCGGAGCGGATGTAGACCTTGCAGAGATCGAGGAACTTCATGTGGCAGTCCTAGTACAGGTGGGCGGTGAAAGGAATGGGCCCCGGGTTCTGGGGGCTCTGCCCCCGGCCTTCGGCCTCCCCCGGGATTTTTTGAAAACAGAGAAGGCCGAACGGGTCAGAATGTGTGGCTGTAGGTCCATGTGGGTACGGTTTTGTCGCGTGCGACGCAAAAGCTCTCGGCATCGCCAAGATACTTGAATCCGCAATGGGTCAGCACACGGGCCGAGGCAGGGTTGTCCTGAAACACGCTCGCGAACATGGCGGCGTTCTGCATCGGGTTTGCGTTGACCAGTGCCTGTACAGCGTCCGAGGCCAGCCCGGTGTTCCAGAAGGGAGGTGCCACCCAGTAAGCCACTTCGGATTGTTCACGGTCCATCCGAGCAAGAGAGATCAGACCCATGACTTCGGAGCCACCGGATTTGTGCCCGTCCATGGCCCAGATGTCTTCATCGCGCTGATCGGCCATGGCACGTGTCACAAAGGCTTCGGTCATGCCGGGTGGAACGGGATGCGGGATTGAAGTGGTCATGTGAGCGACGCGGGCATCGGACCAGTACATCTCGATCAGGCCCATGTCTGATTTGCGCAAGGGACGCAGCACAAAGCGCTCGGTCTCGATTGGTGCAAGGGTCACGATTTTTTCCATCTCCATTGTCAAGTTCCTCCTCCGAACAAAACAAACAGGACCGACGCGACGGTCAGACCTGCGAGGGTATACATTAGATAGGGTTCCGCGCGCGTTCCCGAAAGGCTGCGCGCGATACGGTCACCGGCAAGCGTCCACAACGGATGCAGCAGCACTTGCGTGCCCAGCAGGATCGCCGCGATAGTGGCTGTTGCGATCAACGGGTCCGTGCCGGGCATGACAAAGCCGGTGAAGCCTGCAACAATCATGGCCCAGGCCTTTGGGTTGAGCGGATGCACGATCAGCCCGGCGGCGAATCCGGGCGCCTTTGCGCCGGGATCACCCGCGCCCAGCCGCAGGTTTGCCACTTTCCACGCAAGCCAGATGATGTAGGCCGCAGAGACCCATTTGAGCGTTTCAAACACCAAAGGTGCCCGGTCTGCCAGTTCCATCAATCCAAAGCCCACCGGCCAGATCACCAGTTGCTTGCCAAGCGCAACACCGGCCACGAATGGCAGGGCTGCGCGAAATCCATACCGTGCGCCCGTGGCCAGCAACGCCATGTTTGCAGGGCCCGGTGTGCCAACCTGAGAGGCCGCGAACACCGCAAAAGAGGTTGCTGCGACACTCATCTTTTCAGATCCTGCGCCAAGAGGCCGAGGATCAGGTCATCGTGCCAGTGTCCGGCAATCAACGCAGCTTCGCGCTCGCGTCCTTCGACAACGAATCCCACCTTTTCATATGCTGCGATCGCGCGTGCGTTGAAGTCCAGCACCCGGCAGCCCAGCCGGTGCAGACCCATCGTGTCAAAGGCATGTGCCGCCAGAAGTAGCATCGCCTCTGTCCCGATGCCTTTGCCAAGTGCACCGGGATCCACAATTCCGATCGCGATTTGCGCGCGTTTGTCGGAATAATTGATCGTGTGCAGACGCACGCCACCGGCCAAGGCGCCGCCTGCTTCGATGATCCATGCGTGCGGATCGTCGATGTGTGATTGCACCCAGGCCTCGGCGGCTTCGGGCGTGATGTCACGTACCGCCGCCGGGTCGGCGCCGAACATCGCCTGAATCTCGGGTGTGTTGCCAAGTGCAAAGCGTGCGGTGACGTCCAACGGGGTGGCATCACGCAAGGTGACACGGTCGCCTTGCAGCACAGTTTTTTCAGCCGTGTTCATGCGCGTCCCTCCCATGTTTCGCGCGTCAGGATCATACGGTTGACGGTGACATCCAAATTACGCGACAAACACGGCGTTTCCTTGACCCCATCGGAAACAAAGCCAAGCTTTTTCAGGACTTTTCGAGACGCCTCGTTGCCGTCGATGTATCCGGACCCAAGCGGTGCATCCTCCTGCGCAAAGTGGACAGCCACAACCGCGCGTGCGGCTTCGGTTGCATAGCCCTGTCCCCAGTGCCTTGGGCCATACCAATACCCCAGATCGCCCATGATCGAGACACAACCAACCAGTTCACCCGCATGGCACACCGCGTAAACCATTGGCTCGCCCGCAACCTGATCAAAGAACGTCAGCGCATCCGCTTCGCTATAGGGATACGGCACGCGTGTCAGCCACTGGCTGACTTCAAAGTCGCCTATCTGCTGCGCAACAGACGCTGCATCTGATGCACGGTAAGGGCGCAGCAGCAAGCGTTCGGTTTCTATTGTCTTGGCCATTGGACCATCCTCGCTGTTGGCAGGAGGGGCGGAAACGAAAAAGGGACCGGCGGTTCCGCCGATCCCTCGTGAGCTTTGTCAAAACCCTTTGGTGCGGCTTATTCAGCGGCCTCCGCGACCGGAAGAACCGAGATGAACGTGCGGTTTTTCAGACCCTTGTGGAAGGTCACGGCGCCATCGACGGTTGCAAAGATCGTGTGATCCTTGCCCATGCCGACGCCTTGCGCTGGCCAGAACTTGGTGCCGCGCTGACGCACGATGATGTTGCCGGGAATGACGGCTTCGCCGCCGTATTTCTTGACGCCAAGACGACGCCCTGCGGAGTCGCGACCGTTACGGGATGAGCCGCCTGCTTTTTTATGTGCCATTGGTGTCTCTCCTTAGCCTTTTGCCATTTCAGCGGCCTGTGCGATCCAGCCTTCACGCTCGATCCGGCCTTTGAACGACAGTTTCTCGTCCATAGCAGCAACGTCCTCTGGGGTCCATGCTGCGATCTGCGCGTAGGTGGTCACACCAGCTGCGTGCAGTTTTTTCTCAAGTGCGGGGCCGACGCCGGACAGCTTTTTGAGATCGTCGCCGTCAGAGGCTGCTGCCTTGGCAGGCGCTTCTTTCTTGGCTTCGGCCTTTGGTGCCGCTTCAGCTTTGGGTGCCTTGGCTTTCTTGGCAGGCTTGGCCTCAGTCGCGGCAGCTTTGGCAAAGCCGGCGCCGTTTTCAGCTGCCATAATACCGGAAGCGGACGCGCCCGATGCCAGAATGTCGGTCACACGCACCAGCGTCAGTTGCTGGCGGTGGCCCTTGGTGCGCTTGGAAGAGTGCTTCCGGCGACGCTTGACGAAGTTGATCGTCTTGGGGCCTTTGATCTGTTCGATGACTTCTGCTTGCACGCCTGCATCTGCCACAACGGGCGCACCGACCTGCGGCTTGTCGCCACCGATCATCAGCACTTCGTTGAACTGGACTTTGTCACCTGCGTTTGCGGCCAGTTTCTCAACACGGAGCGTATCGCCCGATTGAACCTTGTACTGTTTGCCGCCGGTTTTGAGAACCGCGAACATGGTCGTCTTCCTTTGTCTGCCGCGTCCTGTGGCCCCGGTTGCCCGGTGTTTGTGTACCCCTCGTCAGGGTCCGCCTCGAACAGCGCGCCCGGTGTGGGGCGTCATGTAAATAAAAAGCAGCCCGCAATATGCAGGCTGGTGCGCAGGCTTATGTTCCGATCAGCCACGCAAGTCAAGAGGCGTTTCAAGGCCCCTTAAAGGTCGTTCTGAGGCAAAAGCCGTCCCGCTGCCTGCCCAAGGCCAAAGGACAGCGTGGCATAGCTGGCCCCGAAGGCGTCAAACAGGGCGTTGTCGAGGGCGGCGGCCACTTCGGTGTCCCAGAATGCGGTGTAGACAGCCACGTCATCCGCGCTCAGCGGCGATTGGGCCAGCGCATAGTACCCCCGCAGCCAAAGCTCCGTTTCGGCCTGCATCATGGCGCGTTGTTCATCCGTTTCAGGGGGTGGCGCGGATTGAAGCGATGTTTCCGCGATACCTGCAAAAAACGCCATCTGAGCCATCATGGCCGCGTCCGTGTTACGCTCAACCAGATTGCGGACCTCCAGAAATTCAGTGATGTCTTCGCCGTTTGCCGACGGCGCCGCCTTGGCCGCAGCCTCAAGTTCAGGGTTCAGCATGGCCTCACGGGCCTGCACCTCCAATTCGATGATGCGCGCACCGATGTCACTTTCAAAGAACAACAGCGCCTGTATGGCCACCTGCTCATCAAGGTTTTCGGCAAAGGAGTTGCGAATTTCCTCTTCCAGGCGTGCAGGATCATAAAGACGGCGCACTGTCTCGGCCCAGACAGTGCCACCCTGCCCGTTCAGGATGCTGCTATCGAGGGCTGCGCCATTTTCGATCCCCTCGGCGGAAAAGGCCGCGATCAGTGCCGGGATACCCATTGCCTCCACCAACTGATCCGTCTGCGGGCTGGCAAGGGTCGCGGTGGCACTCAGCACCAGTGCAAATATGGTGGCGCGCAGGCCCATCACAGCTCCTGACTGGGTTGCAGCCGCTGCATTGCAACGGCCAGAGCCTCGAACCGGTTGGCCATGACCTCGTACTGCACCGCGTTCATCAGATCATAGACTTTGCGCATCTTCGGATCCTCGAGCGCCTCGGCATAGGCCAGCACTTCCGCGTCCGAAAACGATTGATACGTGTAGGCGGCCCCGATCAGCGCGTTGGCTGCAATTTCGGCCTTCATCGCGTCTTCGTCGGTTTCAAGCAGCGCCCGAAGATCGGGTTCTTCAAGCTGTAAATCGATCACGCCGGCACCTGCGGCGGCCATCAGAAAGCGCACCTGCACCTCTTGAATGGCGCGCACCGCCGTACCTGCGCTGTCCGAAGCGGCGTTCATGCGATCCAGATAATCCAGCCGTGGGCTGTCGATGCTGGCAAGTCCGGCAACGATCGCCTCGCCACTTTCCGCCTTCAGATCATCCTCCTCGCTCAAATGCGACGCATTCTCGGCAACCACCAACCGCTGGCCCAGATCCGTGGCGTAAAAGTCAGCCGCATGGGTCAGCAGATCGTCATCCAGCGTTTGTTCCAGCAAGTCGAGCGCAAGGCCGTGCATGATGTCGGTTGCAAAGACATCGCCAGTGAGGCGGGTCCATTCTGAACCGAAGGCCTCAGCCTCAAGACCCAGCATGTCAGGCGCAGAACTGGCCGACAGACGAATGCTTTCGAGCGCAACATCAAAACCGGTGACTTCCAGAAAATCCTCCAGCTTGTCCCGATCAGCGGCCAGACCCATTGCCGGCATCATGACCACGACACTCAGCATGAGTGCGAAAAAGCGAACTGCGCGCATCTTTTTCCCTTCCATATCTCGACGGCCCCAAACAGGCCTGCCCTTTTTGTTGATTGTAAGGGTATGCGTTTTGGCCTCCGCGTCCACCAAATTTACCGTGTGGTTGCCTGCGCGCGAAAAGTGCCTTGCTCTTGGGGCACTGAGCCTCTAATTGGGCGCACCAGACCCCCGCGGAGAGGTGCCGGAGTGGTCGAACGGGGCGGTCTCGAAAACCGTTGTGGGTGCAAGCCCACCCAGGGTTCGAATCCCTGTCTCTCCGCCACTTCCTCAAATGCGCTACCGCCTTCGGCTGCCTGAGTGCATGGCTTCGGGTTCGAACCTTGTCCGAACCGCACCGACAGGTCCTAATCGGCGCCACGCACCGGCAGTGCAGCGTCTGGCGCCGGTGCGATGATCCTTTGAACGAGGAACACCAGAACCGCACACCCGATACCAAGGAGGTCGCTGATCCATCCGCCCTCGATCATGCACAGCGCAGCCAGAACAAGCGTCATGCGCAGGTACCACACGACGCGGGCACCCGTGAACCACCCCTGCACGCCCGATGACAGAAAGAACACACCGACAAGTGCGGTCAATGCGGCGCGGGCCACTTCAAGCCAAGTGCCATCCATCAGGATCGCCGCGTTGAAAAAGAACATGAAGGGGACGATGAACGCCGCGATGCCGATCTTGAACGATGCAACCGATGTCTCCATCGGGTTCGCGCCAGAGATGCCGGCGGCGGCATAACTGGCCAGTGCGACCGGTGGCGTGATGGCCGAGACGACCGCAAAGTAGAACACAAAGAAATGCGCCGTCAGGTGTGGGATGCCCAGTTGGACCAGGCCGGGGGCGACAACAGAGGCCGCAACCGCATAGGCCGCTGTCGTCGGCATCCCCATACCCAGCAGAATGGCGATGCACATCGCAAAGAACAGGGCGAGAAGCTGTGACGTGGCGGCAAGGTCCAGAAGGACCGACGAAAACCGGGCCCCTACCCCCGTCAGGCTGATCACGCCGACGATGATGCCCGCACAGGCGCACACGGCAATGATCTGGATGGACATGGTTCCGGCGATTTCAAAGGCTTTCAGGATCGACCGGATCCCCATACGGTGCGGTGTCAGCCACGACACCACAGCCGCAGCGACGGTCGCCAGAGTACCCGCCCGGATGACGGAATAGCCCATGAACAGGGCGACAATCAGGATAATGATCGGCACAAAAAGGTAGACCTGACGCAGCATTTTGTTGAACTTCGGCAGTTCGTCTTCACGCATGCCGCGCATGCCCAGTTTGGCGGCCTCGAAGTCGACCATGAAATAGATCGACGCGAAATACAGCACCGCAGGGACGATCGCCGCGATGGCGATCTCCTGGTACGGGATGCCGGTGATTTCGGCCATGATGAACGCCCCTGCGCCCATGATCGGTGGCATGATCTGCCCGCCGGTCGAGGCTGCGGCCTCAATGGCGCCTGATGTTTTCTTGTCATAGCCCACGCGCTTCATCAACGGGATCGTAAGCGAGCCGGTGGCAACAACGTTGCCCGCAGAGGTGCCGTTGATCATGCCCATGAGGCCAGAGGCAAAGATCGCCACCTTGGCCGGACCACCGCGCGCGCGCCCTGCGGCTGCGAAGGCGAAATTGACGAAGTAGTCGCCCACCTTGGACGCCTGCAGGAACGCCGCAAAGATGATGAACAGGATGATGTAGGTCGACGAGACCGCCGTCGTTGGCCCAAGGATGCCCGCATCCGAATACACGTGACCAAAGAAGCGTTGCCAGCTGTAGGCGTTCTGAACCGCAAGTATCCCCGGCAGCAGGTGTGCCGTGAACGTGTAAAGCAAGAACACCCCGGTGATGATCACGAGCGCAAGGCCAGCCACGCGCCGCGTCAGTTCAAGGATCAGCGCAGAGCCCGCAGTCGCGGCAAAGGCCACCCCAATCGGCACAAAGGGCGTGCCAACGGAATTGCGCGCCGCCGTGCCGTAGATCGCCACCAGATAGATCGCGACAACCACTCCACAAAGCGCCAGGACTCCATCGGCGACTGCAATCTGATCCTGCGCGCGCCGTTCGAACCAGCCGATCGCAATCGCACCAAAGGTCGCCACCAGCAGAGGCAGGCCGAACCAGTAGACTTCGGCGCTGTAGATCTCGGTTCCGGGGAAGGCCGCCCAGGTTGTCAGCCCACCCATCTGGGGCAAGGTGCCCGACGCAATCGTGTTTGC
Source organism: Pseudomonadota bacterium (assembly GCA_038529225.1). Taxonomy (GTDB): domain Bacteria; phylum Pseudomonadota; class Alphaproteobacteria; order Rhodobacterales; family Rhodobacteraceae; genus Tateyamaria. Next base: position 21,716 of record JBCBDZ010000028.1, read on the forward strand.
GAACCCTATGGCGGTTGCGCCCGCCACCAATGCCGGGAAGGCCAAGGCTGCGGCTGCAAGACCAAGGGCCTTATTGCTGTGCAGTTTTTGACCTGAAGAGAACGTGTGCGATGCAAACAGCAAGAACCCCACACCAATCGCCCCGGCAATGTGGGCAATCCGAAAGTTCCAGGTCTCGATCGGGAATGTCGGCAAAATGGCGATGTCAACGCCCGTCCATTCCGAGATAGACACCCCGTTCAGCGCGATCATGTGAAGCGCAGCGTAACACGTGGCGACAAGGGCGATGGCGACCTGCAATCGGCCTGAAAACAGCCGGCGGTTGGATTCGACGGGCTCGTCGTCAACGCCTTCGGCAATGACCTGATCGGATTGATGTTCTGCTGCGGCTGTCATGTCACTCTCGCAAGAAATGAGAACAGGGTTGCGTCAGGGCCCCTGTCGGACCTGCGCCCGTTTTGGCGGGCACAGGTCGATTTCGCCTTTGGCGCACATGTCGTGCCGCCAAAAACCACTTGGCCAGAACGTCCGCCTAGTTGCCGTGGATTTGGTCAGCAGGGATGTCAGCGCCCGCGTTCTCGGCAAACCACTTGGCGGCACCCGGGTGCCACTGCAACACACTGTTCTTGTCCCAGTTCTCTGGCAGTGTTGAGCGGGCGGCCTTGTGGATGCTGACCATGCGCGCATTGTCGGACATGACAACGTCGACCACACTCTCGATAAAGGACGCAGGCAGATCACAATTTGCGATGGCGAAATTCCACATGGAAACCGATTGGGCGTCCGCAGTCATGGATGTGTAGGTGTCTGACGGAATGGTGAAAGGCGCAACCGGGAACGTCTCGAGGACCTTGGCCTGCTCGTCGGCGGTGAACGTGATGAAGTTCACGTCGGTCTGCACTTCAAGCTGGCTCACCGCGGGTGTCGGCACGCCTGCGGCAAATGCGATGACGTCCAGCAGCCCGTCCTGCAACTGGCCTCCCAGGTCATTCCAGCCCCCATTGCGCCTTTCAAATTCCACACCCAGTTTTTCCATCATGCGCGGGAAGTAGGTGTCAGAGGTTGAGCCTGCGGGGCCAAAGCCGATTTTCGCGCCCGCCGGAATGTCCGCAATTGATGCAATCCCGGAGGAGGTGAGTGTGGTGACGGCAAAAGGCGTCTGGTACATTGGGAACATCGCGCAGGCGTTGGTCATTTGCAGCCCGGGCGCAATCGGGTTGGTGCCTTGCAGGGATTCTGCCGCGGGGCCCAGCGTCGTCATGCCGAACTGAGCGTCACCCGTGTGCACCAGCGCCATGTTCTGCATCGGGCCGCCGGTCACTTCGCCGCCGCCTGTGACGCCCAGTTCCTCTGCCACGAGGTTCGCCCACCCGGAGCCATAGGCAAAGTAAGTGCCGCCCTGGCTGGCGGTGCCGACAGTAAAGCTGTCTGGCCAACCGGCACGATCCTCGGCAAGCACGGGTGCCGCAATAGACGCCGCAACGATGGCGGCAACGGAAATGGTCTTCATGGTGTCCTCCCATAGGCCGCAAGGCGATGGCCCTGCGTCAAAGATGTGATGTGCCCGCTCCTCCGGACACGGGGCAGACGCTGCCCGTTGCAAAAGCCATCTTGAAAGGGGGCTGTCGCGAGAAGTTGCGAAAATCCGGGCAGATGCGTCTGGTGTTGGGTAGAGGTCGTGACAAACACCACACAAGCCGTGTGGATTTCCACCCACTCAGTCGTCCGGCGAAAAGTCGTTCCGGTTCAGGCCGTGTTTCTGCATCTTGTCATAGAGCGTCTTGCGCGAAAGCCCGAGCGATTCGTAGGCCTCTTTCAGCCGCCCGCCATTGGCCGAAATCGCGGCCGCAATCTGCGACTTCTCGAAGGCGTTCACGCGATCCGCAAGCGTCACGGGCGCGTCGGGGACATCGCCATGCACCTCGTCCAGCCCCAGAACAAAGCGTTCCGCGCAGTTGCGCAACTCGCGCACATTGCCGGGCCATGACCGCGACGACAGTGCATGCACCATCTCGACCGGTGCTTCGGGAACAGGCATGTGGGTGCGGGTGGCGATCTCGGCTGTGAGCACAGAGAAAAGGCCCGGTATGTCTTCGCGCCGTGTATCAAGGGCCGGCATCTGTACCGAGGCAACGTTCAAACGATAGAGCAAATCCGCGCGGAACTTTCCCTGCGCGACCGCGTCGTCCAGATCGCCCTTGGCAAGCGCGATAACACGCATGTCCAGTGCAACCGGATCGTTCGAACCCAGTCGCGTGAGGGTTCGGTTGTGCAGGACATCCAGCAGCTTGGCCTGCAGATGCATCGGCAACAGGTCGATTTCATCCAGACACAAGGTCCCGCCGCGTGCATGTTCCAGCTTGCCAAAGCGCGCGCGCACCGCGCCGGGGAACGCCCCGGCTTCGTGGCCAAACAGCTCACTTTCGATCAAGGCATCCGGCAGGGCGGCGCAATTGATATGGACAAAAGGTCCCGCCGCGCGTGCGCTTTGCCCGTGCAAGAGCCGGGCGGCAATCTCTTTGCCGGTGCCCGTGGCGCCGGTTATCAGAACGTCTACATCCGTGGTCGCGATCGCGCGGATCGTATCACGCAGATGCACCATGACCGCGCTGCGCCCGTGCAACTGGTCGCGCAAGGCATCGCCGGACATGACCTGTGCCCGCAATACCCGGTTCTCGAGGATCAGGCGCCGCTGCTCGGCCGCCCGTCGGACACAAGACGTCAGACGCTCTGGCTGCCAGGGTTTTTCGATAAAGTCGTATGCGCCGTTCTTGATACAGGACACGGCAAGATCGACATCCCCGTGACCGGTGACCATGATCACGGGCAAGTCGGGATCCCGCGTTTTGACCTGTTCCAGCAGCGCGATGCCATCCATCCCCGGCATGCGGATATCGGTGACAAGGACGCCGTCGAAATCCGCGTTCAGGCGCCTGAGCACAGACGGCGCATCGCAAAAGCACTCGGCCCCGATACCGGCAAGTTCAAAACTCTGGCTTGCAGCGATCCGCAAGTGTTCTTCGTCATCGACAAAGAGAACCGTGGGGAGGCTCATGCTGATGCTCCTGCATGGGCTTGCAAGGTGACGGTGAAAACGGCACCGCCCTCGGGGTGATTGGCCGCCACGAGGGTCCCTCCGAAATCGCTGATTATGTTGTGCGAAATGGACATGCCCAGCCCCATGCCAACGCCGGCGTCTTTCGTTGTGTAGAATGCATCAAAGACCCGATCCATGCTGTCCTGCGGCAAACCCGGCCCGTGGTCGCGCAAAAGAACCTGCACCGCGTCATCGACCTGTTGCACCTCAATCTCAATCACGGGCGCCTTGGCCTCGGCCATGGCTTCCAAACCGTTGTTTACAATGTTGACCAACACTTGCTGGAGCCGCAGTTTTCCGCCCAATGCCCATATGTCGGCCTCAACCGGGTCAAACCTGATTTCGGCGTTGCTGGCCCGCGCCTGTGGTCCGACAAGGCCAATGGTTTCAATGATGACCTCGGGCACATTGATCGCGGCCAGGGTCTCTCCGGGCTGGCGCGCAAAGGTGCGCAGGTGGCGCGAGATGGCGGCCATGCGGTCGCTCATCCTGGAAATGTTTCTGACATTTCCGGCGGCATCATCGATGCGGTTTCGCGACAGGAATTCGGTGGCGTTGTCCGCGTAACTCTTGATGGCCGCGAGGGGTTGATTGATCTCGTGACT
>JBCBDZ010000029.1:0-24450 GCA_038529225.1 Pseudomonadota bacterium
GGTCAGGCCAAAGTTCTTGCCGCGAAACACGGTTTCAAGCCACTGGGCCCATTCCACGTTGATGATCTCTGCCGTGATGCCAACCTCTGCCAGTTGGGCGGCAATGATCTCGCCTCCGCGCCGGGCATAAGAGGGGGGCGGCAAGTGCAGCGTGGTTTCAAACCCGTCAGGCATACCCGCCTCAGCCAAAAGCGCCCGCGCCTTGTCCGGATCAAAAGCAGACCCGTCTTTCAGGTCCACATAGGCAGGATTGTGCGGCGCGAAGTGCGTGCCAATCGGTGTGCCATAGCCAAACATGGCGCCATCAATAATCGCCTGTCGGTCAATGGCATGCGCCAGTGCCTGACGTACACGCACATCATCAAAAGGGGCCTGCTTGTTGTTGGTCGACAGGATCGTTTCCCCTTCGGTCGAACCAATCAGAACCTGAAATCGCGGATCAGCGTCAAATTGAGGCAGGTTTTCGGGGGCCGGAAAGCCGGTGAACACGTCCACGTCTTCGGCCATCATGGCCGCGAAGGCCGCCGTTGGGTCAGAGATAAACTTGAACGTGGCTTGGGTCAGCGCTGGCTGTGCGCCCCAATAGTCAGCGTATTGGCTGATCTTGATGCTGTCGCCCTGGGTCCAGCTGTCAAACTTGAACGGGCCTGTGCCAATGGGCTGTTGTTTGATGTTTTCGATCGACTCCGGAGCAACGATTACCGCATCCCCCCAAGCGAGGTTAAAGAGCATGTTGCCATTGGGCTCGGACAAAGTGATCCGCACAGTCGCAGGATCAATCACCTCCACGCCACTGATCGCGGCATAAAGCGCCTTCTGGGCGTTCGCACTCTCTTCGTCGAGGATGCGATCAAGGGTAAATTTCACGTCCTCAGCATCCATGGTCGTACCATCGTGGAACGTCACCCCTTCGCGCAGGGAAAAGGTGTACACCAGCCCGTCGTCCGAAATTTCCCAGCTTTCGGCGAGGCCCGGCACAACCGATCCATCGCCCATGAAACGGGTCAGGCCTTCGAACACATTGGAATAAAGCACCGAGTCGATCGCCCCTGCCGCCGCAGAAGTCGGATCAAGATGTGGGGGTTCAAGCTGCATGGCAACGGTGATGTCGGTTTTGGCGCTGGCCATACCGGCCAAGAGTGCTGCACTGGCCGCTGCGATGAACAGGGGGCGTATGTGGGTCATGATGTCTCCCTCAGATGACGTTTGGCGAAAGGCTAGCCAAATCCGCAGGTCTTGGCCAGCATGCAGGGCGGTTCCCGCAGGTCAATCACACAGCGGGCAGGGCATGGATCGCTCAAGTCGGCAGCAACAGCTTTTGCAGTGCCGCACCCATGACCTTGGCACTGTCAAGCATGTCGGTGATCCCGATCCATTCGTCCGGTTTGTGCGCCATCTCCAATTCTCCGGGACCATAGGCAATGCAATTGTGCAGTTGCCCGATGCGGTCGATGTGTTTCTGGTCATAGGAGCCCGGCGACGCCACATAGGTCGGCGCGACCCCGAGAACATCCTGGATTGCGGCATCTATGGTCTCCACAACCGGGGCCGACTTGTCGGTCATGGACGGCAAGACCACGTTCAATTCGCGCATATTGTAGTCGAACTTCTCCCGCGATGCCTTGAGCCCTTCGAGTAGGGCGACGACTTCGCCCCGCACATCATCCACGTTTTCCTCAACCAGAAATCGCCTGTCGATCACGATGCGACAACTGTCCGGCACGCAATGGGCCGGTAACCCATCATAGTCGTTGCTTTGTTCAGCCTGGCCGCCATGGATCGAATTGATGTTCATGGTGGATTGGCGCGCACCGTCCGGCACGACCGGCATATCCGTGTGCCGCGCGGCCATTGCCGGGAACAGCTTTGCCTCGAACGTCTCAAGAACCGCGCCCATATGGCGCACCGCACAATCGCCGAGGAAAGGCATTGATCCATGCGCGATTTCGCCCTTGGTTTCGATTTCGGCCCACCATCCGCCGCGATGGCCCAGACAGATGCGATCCTTGTTCAACGGTTCGGGGATAATCACGTGTTGTACGCGGGATGGGGCGAAAAAGCCCTGTTCGGCAAGGTACGCCACGCCGCCATAGCCACCGGATTCCTCGTCCGCTGTCGCGCTGATTTCAATTGCGCCGGCAAAATCGGGGTGTTCTTCGATGAACGCCTCCGCCGCAATGATCGAGGCTGCGAGACCGCCCTTCATGTCGCAGGCCCCGCGTCCGAAGATTTTGTCGCCCTCGATCTCCGCGCCAAACGGATCGCGGGTCCAGCCCTGACCCACTTCGACCACGTCGTGATGACTGTTGAAATGCACGCACTCACCTGCGCGTGTCCCGGTACGCCGCGCAACGAGGTTCCATCGGGGATAGGTATCACTGTCTCCCGGCGTACCGATCGCGCGTATCATCCGGGTCTCGAACCCATGCGCCTTCAGCCGACTATCCACAAGCGCACACACATCATGATAGTGCCTGCCGGGCGGGTTCAACGTCGGGATGCGGATCAACGCTTGGGTGAGCGCGACCAGGTCATCTCTTTTGTCATCAATGCGTGCGGACAGTGTCATGACCTGAGTGTTGAGCGATCATGTTTCAATGGCAAGGCCTTGCCGGTTCTGAACAGATTTTCAAAGATCATGGACAGTGCGGGCCTAAAGTTTGCCCAAGGGCACCTTCAACGCCATGTCACCCGCCGTATCACGCGGTATTTCGCCTGCCCGCATATTGACCTGCAGGGCCGGGATGATCAGCGAAGGCATGGACAGTTGTGCATCCCGTTCCGTGCGGAACTTGATGAAATCCTCGCGGGTTTTGCCGCCGCCCACATGGATGTTCTTTTCCCGCTCTTCAGCCACGGTTGTTTCCCACGCAATCGCCCGTCCGCCGGGGCCATAGTCATGGCAGATGAACAGACGCATGTCATCCGGCAGCGCCAGCACGCGCATGATGCTGTCATAAAGTTCGCCCGCGTCACCACCGGGAAAATCCGCGCGGGCCGAACCGCCATCCGGCATGAACAGTGTGTCTCCTACAAAAGCTGCATCGCCCATCACATGCACCATGCAAGCGGGCGTATGCCCGGGTGTGTGCATCGCGAAACACGTCATTGCACCGACAGTGTAGGTATCATTGTCCTCGAACAGCGCATCAAATTGAGATCCGTCGCGCTGAAACTCGGTGCCCTCATTGAACACTTTGCCAAAGGTATCCTGAATTTCAGTGATCTTGGCCCCGATGCCGATTTTACCGCCAAGCGCGGCCTGAATGTAGGGCGCACCGGATAGATGGTCCGCATGGACATGGGTTTCGATGATCCAGTCAAGCCTGAGTTCATGTGCCCTGATATGTGCGATCATGGCATCAGCCCCATCAAAGTTGAGCTGTCCGGCCGCATAATCAATGTCCATCACTGCATCGATCACAGCGCACCCGGGACCGTCCGGTTCCTGCACGACATACGAGATCGTGTTGGACCGCTTGTCGAAGAACGGTGTAACGGTCGGCGTTTTGGTCATGTCAGGTGTCATTTTCAGCTCCCTGTTTTTACGCTGTGTCCGACCCCTGGGTGAGGTTCTTGTGGACGCCATACGCGCTTTGTGTGCAACTGTGGCAGGGCGTAACACGTTGGACAAGCCTTTTGCGTCAGTGACCGATCAGCGCAGGTTTGGCTTCAGACCATGCCTAAACACCTACGGAAGAAGCTGAGCAAATCAAACGCGCAAGCCACATCAATTTTAACATAAATCGAATTATCAGCGAAAAAACCTTAGCCGCGGCACGTTTTAAACGGCTTGGGTTGCGGTTACCGCGCGCTGCCAACGGGCATAGGATTTTTCCCGCTCCGCCTCTGCCAAGGCGGGTTCAAACCGGGCTTCGCGCGCCCAGGTTGCGGCAAACCCTGCCGCATCAGGGTAAACGCCCGCCCGCATACCCGCCAGCCAAGCCGCACCAAGGGCTGTGGTTTCCAAACCTTGCGGCCGATCCACGGGTGCGCCCAGCATATCCGACAAGAATTGCATTGCCCAGTTGTTCGCGCTCAGACCACCGTCGACACGCAACACGGCTGCGTCTCCATCCGGCCAGTCAGCACGCATTGCCTCCCACAGATCCCGCGTCTGGAAGCCGATGCTTTCCAGCGCAGCACGCGCCATGTCGGCTGGGCCCGTGTCACGGGTCAGCCCATAGACTGCCCCCCGACAGTCAGGATTCCAATACGGCGCGCCGAGCCCGGTAAAGGCAGGCACCAGTGTGATATCCCCCCGGCCTTGTTCGGCCAACTGTTGAGTTTCGGAGGCAGAGCCGATGATGCCAAGCCCGTCCCGCAGCCATTGGACGACCGCCCCTGCGATAAAGATGGACCCTTCAAGCGCATAGGTCGGCCTGCCGTCCAGCTGATAGGCAACCGTCGTCAGCAAGCGGTTGTTGGATGTGACCGGTGCGGAGCCTGTGTTGAGCAACGCAAAGCACCCTGTGCCGTAGGTCGACTTCAACATGCCGGGTTCAAAGCATGCCTGCCCGATCGTCGCCGCCTGTTGATCCCCCGCCACGCCGTAAATGGGCGTTTCGCCACCCAGCATGTCGGTCACTCCAAAATCAGAGGCGCAATCACGCACCTCGGGTAGCATTTGCATCGGGATGTCGAGCATGGCACACATCTCGGCACTCCACGCGCCTTCGTGAATGTCATAGAGCATGGTTCGCGCCGCATTTGTGGCGTCGGTGACGTGCGCACGGCCTCCCGTCATATGCCAGATCAGAAAGCTGTCGACGGTGCCAAACAGAAGCTTGCCCGTCGCCGCCTTTTCGCGTGCGCCTTCGTTCTGATCCAGGATCCATTTGACTTTGGTCGCGGAAAAGTAGGGGTCCAGCAGCAACCCTGTGATCGCCGTCACCTGATCCCCGTATCCCTGACCGCGCAGGGATTCGCACATCTGTGCGGTGCGTCGGTCTTGCCATACGATCGCGTTGTGTAATGGCTCGCCGGTTTCCGCGTCCCATATCACCGTCGTTTCTCTCTGGTTGGTAATGCCTATGGCGGCGACATCGGACGGGCCCAGCCCGGCTGTTTCCATCACCTCCCTGCATGTTGACTGTACCGTGGCCCACAGATCGCGTGGGTCGTGTTCCACCCATCCGCTGGCAGGAAAGTGCTGCGGAAATTCTCGCTGCGCACTGGCCAATGGAACCATATCCGGCCCAAACACGATGGCCCGAGACGAAGTTGTGCCCTGATCGATTGCCAGAATATGTGTCATATGGGTCAGTCCTTGGGTCGTTTGAGCGGTGCAAAGGTCTGAGCAGGTTTAGGGCAAGGCGCGGACTGCATCAATCGCCAGAGTTACTGTTCCGGCGCGATATCCCTAAAGCCCAACAGGACAGCCGCGCCGATCATGAGCCCTCCGCTGATCCGGTTTATCAACGTCACGGACTTGTTCCTGAACCGCACAGCGACCCGCCCCCCGATCCACCCCCAAAGCACAAGCGTCGCCCCATCCACGACCAGATAGGTGGCTCCAAGGAGCACCAGTTGTGGAAGAACATCGGCGCTCGGTACGATAAATTGGGGAAAGAGGGCTGCAAAGAAGACCACCGCGTAAGGGTTTGTCATCGATGTGAAAAAACCCATACGAAACAGTTTGGTCGGGCGCGGTTCAGATATCGCCTTTTCAGGCCCCTGCCCGCCCCGCGACATCATGAGCTGCATTCCAATCCAAACCAGGTACGCAACGCCAAGCCACTTGATCCATTCAAACGCCTGTGCCGACGTCGTGATGATCGCAGCAAGGCCAAAGGCGGCCGCCGTCATCTGCAACACGTTCGCACTCAGATCCCCGCAGATTACCCAAAGGCTACGCTGCAGCCCGTGTTTCATCGCATTCGAGACGATCAAAAGTTGGCTGGTATCCGGCGGTGTCGCAAAAAAGACTGCGACTGCGGCAAGATACAGCAGATAGGTTTCTAAGCTCAAACGCGCGCAGCCTGTGCGAGATCAGCACCAAAGATCGTGTCAGCATGATCTGCGAGATAGATCCGCAACCAGGGCGTAAACCGATCCGGCTGGCGACGCACCAAAGCGATCAGGTCGTAATAGTCCATCCATTCAACGGCCATGACCTCTTCGGGGTTGGGCGCGACAATGAGAGAATGGGTGGCGCGCCCAAGGTAGACATCCACCACCTCATGTTCGATCAGACCATTTCCCACATCTGCGCGGTACTCCAGATGGTGGCGGTGTTCGAGCGGCAGACCCGTGATCCCAAGCTCTTCTTCGAGACGGCGCACCGCACAGACTGACGGCGCTTCATTCCAGTCAGGATGCGTGCAGCAGGTGTTCGCCCAAAGGCCCGGCGTGTGGTACTTGCCCATCGCGCGTTGCTGCATCAGCACCTCGGTGCCACGCACCACAAACACGGACACCGCCTTGTGGCGCAAACCGCGTTTGTGCGCTTCCAGCTTTTCAACCGGGGTCAATGTGCCATCGACCCATGCAGGGATCATGATACTCATACGTGGTTTGCCTTCACGAGCCCGGTCAGGTGGGCCATATTCTTGATGCCGATTTTCAGGTGGGCCATGGGCCGGGCGCGCACCAGTTTCTTGTTCATATACGCTTCGAAGGTCAGCCGCTGCACGTCGACATCGTGACACAGAGACACAAAACGTTCGCGCCGGTTGTCATTGCGATAGTACGCGTTCTGCATCGAAGCGAGGACGCGGAACACCATTTTGTGTTCGCGCATGAACAGCTTGCGCGCCAGTTTCAGATCCTTGACCCGGCCAGACGCCAGCGTTGCCGCACAGGCCGTGGCCGCAACACGACCCCCGACCATCGCATAGTAAATGCCCTCGCCCGAAGACGGCGCAACAACACCTGCCGCATCTCCGGCCAGCACGACATCTTGGCCGTTGTCCCACCGATCAAGCGGCTTGAGCGGAATAGGCGCACCCTCGCGGCGCAGTGTCTCGCAGTGATCAAGCCCAGAGGCGGTGCGCAAAGCTGCTGTCGCCTTTTTCAGGTCGACCGAGGATTGCTCAGACCCCATGCCGACACTGGCACTGTCCCCATGCGGGAACACCCAGCCGTAGAAATCCGGAGAAATCGCTCCGTCATAGATCACGTCACAACGAACCGGATCATAGACTTCTGTCTTTGGCGGCGCCTTGATGATCTCGTGATAGGCAAAGACCAAAGGCACCTTGTCGGCATCCTTGACCTCGGCCAGACCAACGCGGGATTTCGCGCCATCCGCTCCGATCACCAGTTTGCAGGGCAGTTCGCGTTCTTCTTGCGTGGCCTTGTCGCGATAAATGACAACAGGCGTGCCCTCGGGCCGCTCGATGCGCACAAAGGTACCGGTGAAATACTCTGCCCCCGCCTCGGCAGCGCGTGCGCGCAGGAAGGGGTCGAAATCCTTGCGATCCACCATGCCGACATACCCGTTTTCGATTGGGATATCGACATGCCGCCCTGTCGGCGAAATCATCCGGGCGGTTGTGACCTTGGTCAGCAACTGGTCTTCGGTAATGTGAAAATCCTGCATCAGCCTCGGAGGGATGGCCCCGCCGCAGGGCTTGATCCGGCCCTCGCGATCCAAAAGGGCAACGGAGTGACCCGAACGCACCAGATCTTCGGCTGCAGTGGCCCCGGACGGACCCCCTCCCACAACGACTACGTCATACATTCGATCATTCCCCCGGAACCAAGGTTGCATCATGAGTTTCAGTCGCCCGCATAACCCGCGCTGCCATAAGGGCAGCCGCAAGGAACAGGGCGGCTTCGAGTGTGAAAACGGTGCCATACGCAGCCGCATCAGACATAAACAGGCGTGTCAAATCGAGCAGGCCGGTGGCGATCAACCCGGCAAGGCCCGCGGCCACGGCCTGTGCCGCGCCAAAGACGCCCATGCGCATGCCGGTTTCGCGCGCGTGTGCCGCGGCCAGCTGCATCATGGACCCAACCGCGCCGACCACAAACAATCCATTGCCGAAACCAAGCACCACAGTTGCAGGCACGAGGGGCGAACCAGCGGCCAACCCGAACAGTCCGAGCGCAGACAGGACGCATCCCGCAATCGCCCAGAACCGCAGCGTGCCACATCCCAAATGGGACAGGAACCCGGCACAGATCATGCCCATCAGGGCTGCGCCGTCCTTGCCGCCTGACAGTTTTGTGCTGTCTTCGGGACCAAGGCCATGGATGTGACCCGCAAAAGGTTCAAGGATCAACTCGGACAGGAAGAACGCCAGAATGGACAGAAAGACGAAACCGGTAAACCGGCGCGCGACCGGATCGCCCCATGTCGAGCGCAAGGCGGCACGCAACGGAATGTCACCGTCTGCCTCGGCCGGCGGCACGTGGCGTTCAACGCCCAAAGTGGCGAAAACGCAGATCAGAAAGGCGATGCCGACCACAGCGGCAATGACGATCAGCAACCGCTCGGGGCTGTAAGGTTCAAGGGCAACGCCGGTACCAACCGAGGCCGCAATGGCCCCTGCAATCAGGAACAACCAGGCCAGCGTCGCCACTCCGCCTTTGCGAGGACCAGAGGCGCTGGCCAGCAAAGCAAGGAAAGATGTACCCGCTGCCCCGATGCCAAGTCCGATTGCCACATAGGCCACGACCCATATCACAAGTGCCGCGGCGGCGGATGTTTCGGCGACACTGACACCCCAAGCCGCGCCCAGAACACCCGCCCCAACCACGGCCATGCCGCCAAGGATAAAGGGTGTGCGCCCGCCCTTGATGTCGGACCGATGGCCCCAGACAGGTCGGGTCAGTTGCACGCCGTAGTGCATCGCCACCAGCAAACCGGGCAATAAGGCCGGCAAGGCCAACTCGACCGTCATCAACCGATTGAACAGGTTCAGAGGCAGCGCCGACAGCCCGCCAATGGCTGCGTTCACCAGACACAAGCGGATCAGGGTATGCCAGCCGATGCTCATGCCAGACCTCGCAATGCAAAGGCGGCGATCATCATGCCTGAGACATAAAGAAGGACCCCAGTGCCATTGTACCAAGGGGCCTTTGCGCGCGGGTCCTTGAACATGACGGTCATGGCCCAGAATTGCACCGCAAGCACGCCTGCGACGCCAGCGGCATACAGAGGCCGATCCCAGAGGAACAACAGCGCAATGACAGCCACCTGGGGCACAGCCATCACCCAGCACGCCACTTGCGCGGCACGGCGCGGGCCCAGCGTCACTGGCAAGGAATTCACACCCATCTGGCGGTCGCCTTCCAGTGCCTTGAAATCGTTCAGAGTCATGATGCCGTGGGCGCCGATCCCATACAGCAGGGCCACCACCAGCACTTCGGCACGTGGCGCGCCTGCACTCAGCACCGCAGCACCGGTGATCCAGGGCAGAGTCTCATAGCTGAGGCCGACAAGACCCGGTCCCCACCAGCCTGAACGCTTGAGACGGACAGGTTCCGCCGAATAGGCCCATGCGGCCAGCACGCCAACAACCGTCGCGCCAAAGCCCCAGGGTCCAAGCTGCCAACCGACGAAGAGAGACAGGGTCGACATCGCCAGCGCGATCCACAGCCCCCACCGGCCCGGAATACGCCCCGACGGGATCGGGCGGTCCGGTTCATTGATGGCGTCCACATGCCGGTCACACCAGTCATTGGCCGCCTGGCTCATCCCGCACACGATCGGCCCAGCCAGCAAGACTCCCAGCAAAACAAGGTGCCATTGGCCTGCCACCGCAGCCCCGGATGCAATGAGACCACATACATAGGCCCACATCGGCGGGAACCACGTGATCGGCTTGATCAAACGCAGGGCGGCGCCGGGCTCGGGATAGCGGCGTTGAGACAGGGAATGGCTGGCTTCCATAGTGTCAACTATGACTGACAGGTTGAGTCGGCGCAAGTGTCAGGACAACTTGACGCGGCTGGTCAGCCGTCTTTACTGAGAAGGCCGAATTTACGCAGCTTGACGTAGAGCGACTGGCGCGACAGGCCCAACATCTCGGCCGCCGCCACCCGATTGTTGCGCGTGAGGTTTACGGCCGTCTCGATGCACATCTTCTCAACAACATCTGTGGTTTCAGCCACAATTTCCTTGAGCGAGGCCGATCCAACCAGATCCATCACGTTGCGCCCCGGATCAGGCAGGTTTGCCGATGGGCCATCAGCTTTGCGCACGGCCTCAAGGCGACTGACATCGCGCACGATCAGGGCGATGGCGGGGTGTTCGGGATCTTCCAGCCGCGCTGCGGACACTTCCACTGGAACACGCGCGCCAAGATCGTTGACCAGTCGCGTGGCATAGGCACGCATCTGACCGGACTTGGACGCGTTCTCCAGCAAAACGCCCATATCGATCTGTCCACGCGACATGAAATCGGAAAGCGAGGCACCGACAACGTCACTCAGATGAGCAGCACCTATCAAATCAAGGAATGCGTCGTTCACTGACAGGACGGTGCCGCGCATATCGAGGAAAACGATTGAATCCGTAGTTGACCTAAAAAGCGCCACGGCGTGACGCGCGGAGGTATCGGGCTGCACTGATACATAGTCTTCGCCGCGCAAACGGCACATCAGAACACGCTGGCCGCCGGTACGAAACACGGTTGGGTAAATCTCGATCGCCTGACGGGTTCGTGTCGCACGCACCGAGATAGGGTCAGCGTCTTCGGACAGTGTCGCGTTCATCAAGCTTTCGGTCAGCTCCGCGCCCGATCGGTCCGAGATCAGGTTGGCAAAGGTCGCACCCAACAGCGCTTCGGTTTTCAAACCGAGCAGGGCCGCCGCATGTTCGTTTGCGTCTTCAATGCGCCCGGTTTGAACGGAAAGGAACACAACAGCGTCGTCGACATTGCCCATGACCACACGGTAACGCGTGTCAAATTCGCGCCGCGCCTCGTAGCCCTGCTCAAGGGCAATCTGCGCCTGCACCAACTGCTGCTGTGTTTCAGCGATGGGGCGCAAATCACGACCCAAGAGCAACACGGCGTTTTCGTGACCAAAGCGGTGAAAAGTGTAGCGGACCGGGTACTGCCAGGTCGCGTTGTCCAGATGGTTCAACTCAAGCGATTTCTTAGGCGGGGTTCCTGACAGATACGCCCCATGCGCTGCCTGAAACTTCTCGATGCTTTCCTCGGTCAGGAAATCAACGACCGCACGACCTTCCCAATGGTTGAGATTGCCAAAGCTGTCATCCTGCGCGTTGACCAGCACTGACAGAATCGTACCTTCGGCAGAAACCACAAGTGCAATATCGGACGCCGCCGCAATGATACTGCTCAGGAATTGGGGTTCGATCAATGGCACCGCACCACTTGACCAGAAATTGCTGCCGCCAGTTTTCATCGCAGGCCCAACGCCCTCTTGCGCTTTGCACAAAACCCGACCACTTCTGCCGCTATACTAGTCACGAGATCGACGCCTGTCTGCTTTCTTATTTCTTCCAGATTTCCGCGCAACGGCCCACCAATGGCCAGCACAGGCGCGGGATCTGCCGCTGCCTTGATCTGTTTTACAGTTTTCGTCACCAATGCCAATGCATCAATGCGAGCGCACGACATCAGCACCATGTCAGGCTGATCCATCATGACACGCGCCGTGATCTGTTCTGTCGTCTCAGAAATCGCAAGATTTACGTCGCAGCCGGTGCGGCGCAGTTGTGCTGCAACGACGCTGGCGCCCAGAAAATGCTGTTCGCCCGCCGGCACGACAATCAATGCTTCAAGCGCGTCACCCGGTGCGTGCCGCGCCCATACCAATCCGTTTGCCGCCTCGCCCAAAAGTGATTGCAGACGCAACGCACCAACAGTCACGTCAGCAAAAGCGATATCCGAACACATCCATTGATCCCCAAGCTGGACTGCCGCTTGGGGGATGTAAAGATCGACAATAGCGTCGCGGGTCAGTCTGAAACCACACAACTCGTCCAACACGCATGCCGGATCAAATTCGGACTTGCTCAGCAACGCGCGCCCAAGATAGTCGAGCGCAATTTGGCGCACGCCAGCTGCCGTTACAGTCTGGCGCTCACACAGCATCGAAATCACCTGACTGGCCAGTGGCTCAATCCCGGTGCCGCTTTCTCGAAAAGCGGCGTTCGTGCCAAATGTGTCGTCTTGCGCCATGGATGACCTCGATCCGTTTAAACGCAATGAACAACTCTGGCGCGTCAGAGTCGCGGATACGCATACAACACTCTGCCTCGACACGCTTAATGTCAACTATGTTTGACAGTCTGCAGTGCTTCAGTTTGTGTAATTTTGCCCTCTATCACGTTTTACCCCATAAAAACAGCATTTTTCTGCCGTTTCCGGTGTTTTGACAAGGCGGGCGACACCGTTAACGCTTGAGAAGCGGAGTGTAACTTTTAATTGACACTTTTCCACACAAGCCAGTAGTTTCGGCTACATGAATTCAAGCCAAAGGCACGACGACATGTCGATGCACACTCAAGCACAGCGCGCGCCCTTCGGGCTTTATACGGAAGAAGAACGCAAGCGCCGCGACGCGACGATCTGGACTCCTGTGCAAGGGGTCCTGGCCCCTTTGCAATTCGTGGTGTTTCTCGTCTCTCTGGGGCTGGTCTTGCGCTACTTGGCAACGGGTGAGGGGTATGTGATCGCCACATGGTCCATCGTGATCAAAACCGGCGTGCTTTACGTCATCATGGCAACCGGCGCGATCTGGGAAAAAGTCGTTTTTGGTCAATATCTTCTGGCACCTGCGTTTTTCTGGGAGGACGTGTTTTCCTTTTTTGTCATTGGCCTGCATTCCGCTTACCTTTGGGCTCTTTTTTCGGGCGCATTGGCGCCCCAACCGCTGATGTTCTTGGCGCTTGCTGCCTATGCGATTTATGTCGTTAATGCCGTACAATTCGTGCTCAAATTACGCGCCGCACGATTGCAGGCGACCACCCTTTCGGAGGCCGCCGCATGACCGACCTTCCCCGCCTTCCAGCTTCCGGCGGATGCCGCGATACGCCGATTCTCAAACAGCGTGGCCAACGCGAAGTGTTCTGCGGACTGACGGGAATCATCTGGCTACATCGCAAGATGCAGGACGCCTTTTTCCTCGTTATCGGGTCGCGCACCTGTGCTCATTTGCTCCAATCAGCTGCCGGTGTGATGATTTTTGCCGAACCTCGGTTCGGCACGGCGATTCTCGAAGAAACTGATCTGGCCGGTCTGGCCGATGCGCAGGACGAGCTGGACAAGGTCGTCAAAGAACTGTTGGCCCGCCGCCCTGACATCAAACAGCTCTTCCTCGTTGGCTCCTGCCCGTCCGAAGTGATCAAACTGGACCTCGCCAAAGCAGCCGAGCGGATGACGCAGGCGCATGCACCGAAAGTCCGTGTTCTGAATTTCTCGGGCTCCGGGATCGAAACCACGTTCACCCAGGGCGAAGATGCCTGCCTTGCCTCGATGGTTCCGGTGTTGCCAAAGGATGATCAGCGCCAATTGCTGTTGGTCGGTGCTTTGCCCGATGTCGTCGAAGAACAAGCCATTGGCCTGCTTGAAGCGATGGGGATCGGCCCGATCAAAGTACTGCCGGCCCCGCGCGCCACGGATGATCTGGGTGTCGGCAACGGAACGGTCTATGCACTGACACAGCCATTTCTTGGGGACACCCACGATGCCCTGACCCGGCGCGGCGCCCGTCATTTGCCCGCCCCTTTCCCCTTTGGCGAGGAAGGGACGACCCAGTGGCTGGCCGCCATCGCAACCGAATTCGGTGTCTCGCCCGACGTGTTCGAACAGGTCACATCCGCCCCCCGTGCCCGTGCGCGCAAGGCCATCGCTCAAGCGGCCAAGGGCTTGCAGGGCAAATCCGTGTTCTTCTTCCCTGACAGCCAGTTGGAAATCCCGCTGGCCCGCTTCCTCACACGGGAATGCGGGATGGACGCGGTCGAAGTGAGCGCACCATTCATTCACAAAGGCATTGTTGGCCCCGATCTCGACATGCTCGCGACAGGCCCTGTCATCTCCGAAGGGCAGGACGTCGATCTGCAACTTGATCGCGCCCGCGACGCCCGCCCCGATCTGACGATCTGCGGACTTGGCCTCGCCAATCCACTGGAAGCCGAAGGCCTCGTAACCAAATGGGCCATCGAACTCGTCTTCACCCCGGTACATTTCTATGAGCAGGCGGGTGATCTGGCAGGCCTCTTCTCGCGCCCGATCCGGCGGGCGGATCTGCTCAAGCTTCAGGCCGCCGAATGAAACTGACTGTCTGGACATATGAAGGCCCACCCCATGTCGGAGCGATGCGCGTCGCGACCGGGATGACCGGCTTGCACTACGTGCTGCACGCACCGCAAGGCGATACCTATGCGGACCTGCTGTTCACGATGATCGAGCGGCGGGATCACCGTCCACCCGTCACCTACACGACCTTTCAGGCCCGTGATCTTGGGGCTGATACGGCCAACCTGTTCAAGACCGCCGCTCAGGATGCCTATGATCGGTTCAAACCCGAGGCAATTATTGTCGGCGCTTCCTGCACCGCTGAACTGATCCAGGATGATCCCGGTGGCATGGCCGAAACCATGGGCCTGCCCGTGCCCGTCATTGCCCTCGAACTGCCCAGCTACCAGCGCAAAGAGAACTTTGGCGCAGATGAAACATTCTACCAGATCGTCAAAGCACTCGCCAAACCCATGGAGCGCACAGCGCAAGTGACTGCAAACCTGGTCGGCCCGACCGCTTTGGGTTTTCGCCATCGCGACGATATTCAGGAAGTCACCGCGCTGCTGTCGGACATGGGCATCAGCGTGAACGTTGTCGCCCCGATGACATGTTCGCCAAGCGACATCGCGCGCATGGGCGCTGCGCATTTCAATGTGCTGATGTATCCCGAAACCGGAGAGTCCGCCGCACGCTGGATGGAAAAGGAACTGGGCCAGCCGTACACGCGGGTTGTGCCGATCGGTGTTGGCGCCACCCGTGACTTTGTGGCGGAAGTCGCCGAGATTACGGGTAAGGACGCTTATCTGGACGACAGCCGTTTGCGGCTGCCCTGGTACTCAAAGTCCGTGGACTCCACCTACCTCACTGGTAAGCGCGTGTTCATTTTTGGTGACGGGTCTCATGTGGTGGCCGCGGCCCGCGTCGCACAGGATGAAATGGGCTTCGACGTTGTTGGAATGGGTTGCTACAACCGCGAAATGGCCCGGCCGGTCCGCGCCAAAGCCAAGGAACTCGGGATCCAAGCCACCATCACCGACGACTATCTTGAAGTCGAGCGTGTGATCGAAGCCTTACAACCCGAGATGATACTCGGCACACAGATGGAGCGCCACATCGGCAAGCGTCTGGGCATTCCCTGCGCTGTCATCTCTGCCCCTGTGCATGTACAGGATTTCCCCGCCCGCTATTCCCCGCAGATGGGGATCGAGGGGGCCAATGTGCTGTTTGACACCTGGGTGCATCCGCTGGTCATGGGTCTGGAAGAGCACCTGCTGCACATGTTCCGTGACGATTTCGAGTTTCACGATGCGGCAGGGCCATCGCATCATGGAGGTCATGCGCCTGCGGCGCGCGCGGAAGGGGGGCCAGCCCCCCGTCCTGCGGACTCCCCCCGAAGTTTTTCCGGCAAGATGAATGAAGGATCCGTGATCTGGTTGGAAGACGCTGAGCGAGAGTTGAAGAAGATACCCTTCTTTGTGCGCGGCAAGGCGCGTCGCAATACCGAAACCTTCGCGAGCGAGCGCGGTGTTGCACAAATTTCTGTCGACACGCTCTACGAGGCAAAGGCCCATTATGCGCGATGAGACCGGCATAACGGGCCGCTTGCCCGGCTACCGCGTGGTGATCATCACGCTGGACAGTCATGCGGCTGGCCCTGCAATGCGGGCGATGGAACACTTGACCTCGGACTATCCCGGGCTTGATCTCCAGGTCCATGCGGCCGCCGAATGGGGCGAGAGTGCCGAGGCTTTCAAAGCCGCCGAAGAGGCCGTACGCCACGGCAATATTATCATCGCCAATCTTCTGTTCCTCGAGGAACATGTCGCCCGTATCCTGCCTGCCCTGCAGGCGCGCCGCGATCACTGTGATGCGATGATCGGAATCATTGCGGATGCCGAAGTGGTCCGGTTGACCCGCATGGGCACCTTGGACATGACCGCCCCGCCCTCGACCATGGGCAAGCTGATGAAGCGGCTGCGCGGGTCTTCCAAACCTTCGACCGAAAGCGGCGCCAAGAAGATGGCAATGCTGCGCCGCCTGCCCAAGATCCTCCGGTTTCTGCCCGGCAAAGCGCAGGACCTGCGCGCCTGGTTCCTGGTCATGCAGTACTGGCTTGGCGGGTCGGACGACAATGTGCGCGCGATGGTGCAGTTTCTCCTTAATCGTTACGCAATCGACACAGCCTGGGCAAAAGCACCAGAGGCGGCCGCCCCCATCGAATACCCGGAGACCGGCCTGTACCATCCGGATTTGCCCCAACGCATCACCACTGACCCCGGCGACATTCCGGGCCCTGTCGATGCAACGTTGACCGTTGGTTTGATCATGTTGCGCTCTTACGTCTTGTCGGCGGACACCGCCCACTACGACGGCGTCATCCGCGCGTTCGAAGCCAAGGGAATGCGGGTTCTGCCCGCCTTTGCCGGAGGTCTGGATGCACGCCCGGCGGTCGATGCGTATTTCCACGGGCAAATTGATGCGCTGGTGTCACTGACCGGTTTCAGCCTGGTGGGTGGGCCTGCCTACAATGACAATGACGCCGCCGTGCAAATGCTTGCTGATCTGGATGTCCCTTATCTTGCCGCCCACGCATTAGAATTCCAGACGCTCGGGCAATGGGCCAAAAGCACAGGCGGCTTGGGTCCGATCGAGACAACGATGCTCGTGGCTCTGCCGGAACTTGACGGCGCCGCATGCCCCACGGTTTTCGGCGGCCGCCTCGGCCCTGAAGGATGTGCCGGGTGCACAAATGCCTGCCTGCCGCGGGCCGAGACCAAGGCCATGGTGCCGTGCCCCGAGCGGATCGAAAAGCTGGCCGAAAAAACCCGCCGTCTGGGCGATTTGCGTCGCAAGGAGAATGCGGACAAGAAAGTTGCGGTTGTCCTCTTCGGCTTTCCGCCAAATGCAGGAGCCGTTGGCACAGCCGCATACCTTTCTGTTTTTGAAAGCCTTTTCAACACGTTAAAAGAGATGAAGGCGCGCGGTTACACCGTTGACGTACCCGCAACTGTCGATGATCTGCGCGCTAAAGTGCTGCAGGGCAACGCAACCCAGTTCGGGCAAGAAGCGAATGTTACTGCCCACGTCGATGCCGATACCATCGTGCGCACCTCGCGCCATCTGGCAGAGATCGAAGCCGTTTGGGGCCCTGCCCCGGGGCGCGCGCAATCGGATGGGCGCGGTGTGTTCGTGCTTGGGGCCGATATGGGCAATGTGTTTGTCGGGGTTCAGCCCGCCTTCGGGTATGAGGGCGACCCGATGCGCCTGCTCTTTGAACAAGGATTTGCACCGACACACGCCTTTGCCACATTTTACCACTGGCTGCGCGATACGTATCGAGCGGATGCCATCCTGCACTTTGGCATGCACGGCGCCTTGGAATTCATGCCCGGGAAACAGGCCGGGATGGGTGAAAAAGACTGGCCGGACCGTCTGATTGGTGAAGTACCCAATATCTACCTTTATGCCGCCAACAACCCCTCTGAGGCCTCATTGGCTAAGCGACGTTCGAATGCGGTCACTGTCACACACCTGACGCCGCCACTGTCTACGGCAGGGCTCTACAAAGGCATGGCCGAGTTGAAAGACAGCCTGACCCGCTGGCGCGCAATGTCGGATCAGGACAGCGCACGTGCAGATATCGAAAGACTGATCGCCGAGCAGGCGGATGCAGTTGATATGGGCGGGATTGCTCCAGAAGCTCTTTGGCTCAAACTGCTGGAAACGGAAGACGCGCTGATTCCAGATGGGCTGCACGTTGTTGGCGCGCCTTTGAGCGATGTGGCCCGCGAAGAGTATCTCGATCTCATGTCCCACGCGGATGATGACGCACGTGCCCGTGCGGATGCGCTCCTGCGGAAAGACACCGAGCTGGCCGGGATCATGCATGCGCTCGATGCGCGGTTCACATTGCCCGTGGCCGGTGGCGATTTGATCCGCTCACCTGATATCCTGCCGACAGGCCGCAACATTCACGCCTTTGACCCGTTCCGCATGCCAACGGCTTATGCCTGCCGGGATGGCGCAAAGCAGGCGCAATTGCTGCTTGAGACGCATCCCACTCTCCCCCGTTCGATCGCGCTCGTGCTTTGGGGGTCGGACAACATCAAGTCCGACGGCGGGCCGATTGCCCAAGCGCTTGCGCTGATGGGTTGCACACCGCGGTTCGACAGCTTTGGTCGTCTGGCAGGCGCGGACCTGGTCCCACTGGAAGATTTGGGCCGTCCGCGCATCGATGTGATCATGACCTTGTCCGGCATTTTCCGTGATCTGTTGCCCTTGCAAAGTCGGATGTTGGCTGAAGCAGCATTGAAGTGTGCTGAAGCAGATGAGCCGCTGGATCAGAACTATATCCGGGCGCATGCTTTGGCCTATGCCGAAACCCAGGGCTGCGATCTGGCCACAGCGGCCTTGCGCGTGTTCTCCAACGCGGAAGGGGCTTATGGCTCTAACGTCAACCAGTTGGTCGACAGTTCCGCCTTCGGCGAAGAAGACGAGCTGGCCGACGCCTATGAAACCCGCAAAAGCTTTGCCTACGGGGTCGACGGGAAATCTACTGCCAATCCCAAGCTGTTGCAGCAAGCGCTGGCAGATGTGGAACTGGCATATCAGAACCTTGAGTCTTTGGAACTGGGCGTCACTTCGGTTGATCACTATTTTGACACGCTCGGAGGCATTGCACGCGCCGTCAAACGTGCCCGCGGGTCGGATGCAGCCGTTTACATCGGGGATCAGACCCGGGGTGCGGCCAAGGTGCGCACCCTCAAGGATCAGGTCGCGCTTGAAACACGGTCTCGTGCGCTGAACCCGAAATTCTTCGAAGGCTTGCTCAAGCACGGCGCCGAAGGGGTCCGCCAGATCGAAAGCCATGTGACCAACACCATGGGCTGGTCAGCCACCACCGGGCAGGTCGATGACTGGGTCTATCAGCGGATTTCAGAGACATTTGTTCTGGATGAAGAGATGCGCGCCCGCCTTGCCGATCTCAATCCGACTGCGTCAAGCCGCATGGCCAACCGCCTGCTGGAAGCCTCTGATCGCAACTATTGGGCGCCGGATGCCGACACATTGGCCGCCCTGCAGGATGCGGCAGACGCGCTGGAAGACAAGCTGGAAGGGATCGCTGCCGAATGACCCCTTTGACCCAGATCATAGGCCGGAGCCTCCGGCGGAAGTTTAATTGGCAAGATGAAGCAGGGGATCTTTCCCCGTTTGAAAGGAGGCTCTGATGAGCCCACTCGACAGAACACCCCCATCCCTGCGCGGACAGGATGGCGAAGGATCAGTGCAAGTGCATCAGGATGCGGATGCCAAGATCGAAGGGGCCAAGGTCTTTTCCGTCTATGGCAAGGGCGGGATTGGCAAATCGACCACTTCGTCGAACCTGTCGGCGGCCTTCTCCATGCTGGGCAAGCGGGTTTTGCAGATCGGGTGCGATCCCAAGCATGACAGCACCTTCACCCTGACAGGCATGTTGCAGCCAACAGTGATCGACATCCTGAAAGAGGTTGATTTCCACCCAGAAGAGTTGCGCCCCGAAGACTTCGTCTCCGATGGGTTCAATGGCGTGAAGTGTGTCGAAGCGGGCGGGCCGCCAGCCGGTACAGGCTGTGGCGGCTATGTGGTGGGTCAAACGGTCAAACTGCTCAAACAGCACCACCTTTTGGAAGAGACGGATGTGGTCATCTTTGATGTGCTGGGCGATGTGGTCTGCGGCGGCTTTGCGGCCCCGTTGCAACACGCCGACCGGGCGCTGATTGTCACCGCGAACGACTTTGACAGCATTTACGCGATGAACCGGATCATTGCCGCCGTTCAAGCAAAGTCCAAGAACTACAAGGTGCGCCTCGCAGGCTGCGTTGCCAACCGTTCGAAAGAAACCAATGAGGTTGATCGCTATTGCGACACCGTTGGGTTCAATCGGATTGCCCATATGCCTGACGTAGATGCCATCCGCCGCTCACGTCTGAAAAAGAAGACACTCTTCGAAATGGATGATGAAGAAGACATCGTGCGTTGCCGCGCCGAATACATCCGTCTGGCCCAATTGCTTTATGACGGCACCGAAGGTTTGGCCCCTGCCCCGATGGAAGATCGCGATATCTTTGAACTGCTTGGATTTGATTGATGGACCGAGCGGTCACACATACCCCTGCGGATACCAAACCCACCCCCGGATATGATCAAACCAGGGCGCGGGTTGAGGATTATTTTGACCGCTCTGCCACCAAGACGTGGGAGCGTCTGACCTCGGATGCGCCTGTGAGCCGTATTCGCGAAACTGTGCGCAAAGGGCGTGATCGGATGCGTGCGCTGATGCTGTCGCGCCTTCCGGATGATCTGCGTGGTGCGCGCATCCTGGATGCAGGCTGCGGCCCCGGCATGGCGACCATAGAACTGGCCAAGCGCGGGGCAACCGTCGTGGCGGCAGATATCTCGCCCCAATTGATCGACATTGCAGAACTGCGTCTGCCGCCCGAGTTGAAGCGGCAGGTAACCTTTCATGCAGGCGACATGCTGGATCGCAGATTGGGCCAGTTTGATGCGGTCATCGCGATGGACAGTCTGATTTACTACACCGCCGACGACATCGGCACCTCCATTGCCAGTCTGGAACCGCGGGTCAGTGGACCCATTGTGTTCACCGTCGCTCCACGCACACCCGCCTTGATGGCGATGTGGTACGCTGGCAAAGCGTTCCCCCGCGCGGATCGCTCGCCTGTTATGATCCCCCATGCCCATCCCAAACTGGCGCAAGCGGCCAAAGCACAAGGCGTACGCCGCATGTTGCGCCCGGTCGATCGGATCACATCCGGCTTTTACATCTCCGAAGCGATGGAGCTGCGCCCATGAGCACGCTCAAATCCCTTTCGGCACGTTACCTGCCCTTTGCCGACGCGTCATCGGATGGGTTGCCGATGGGGCAATTGTTGCGGCTGTCCCTGTTTCAGGTGTCCGTGGGTATGGCAAGTGTCATGCTGCTGGGCACGTTGAACCGCGTGATGATCGTGGAGTTGAGCGTTCCTGCGATGATCGTGGCCATCATGATCGCGTTGCCGGTGCTGATCGCGCCGTTCCGCGCGCTTCTGGGGTTCAAATCGGACAATTACCGCTCTTCCATCGGCTGGAAACGGGTGCCTTACATCTGGTTCGGCTCGCTTTGGCAGTTTGGCGGGCTGGCGGTCATGCCATTTGCCCTGCTTGTGCTGGGAGGAGACGTCTATCACGAGATCCCGTTTGCCGGGGAAGTCCTTGCCGCGCTGGCCTTTTTGATGACGGGGCTTGGATTGCACATGACGCAGACGGCCGGTCTTGCGCTCGCCTCGGACCGGGCGAGTGACGAAACACGCCCCCGTGTAGTTGCGCTGTTATATGTGATGTTCCTTGTGGGCATGGGTATTTCTGCCGTTATTATTGGTGGATTGCTGAGCAATTACAGTGATTTACGCCTGATCCGCGTCGTGCAGGGTGCCGCCGTGGTTGGCGTCGCGCTGAACTTGATCGCCCTGTGGAAACAGGAAAGCGTAGCGCCAATGACCCGGGAACAGCGCGATGAAGTGCGCCCCCTTTTCCGCGATGCATGGAACGATTATGCGGCCGGTGGCAAAGCCGGACGGCTGTTGGCCGTTGTGTTCGTCGGCACGCTGGCCTTCAACATGCAGGACGTGCTGCTTGAACCGTATGGCGGCGAAATCCTTGGGCTTTCGGTCTCTGCCACCACGCTGCTGACGGTTCTATGGGCGGCAGGTGCGTTGGTGGGCTTTGCGCTTGCTGGCAAGCGCCTGGCAGCCGGGTCCAATCCTTACCGCCTCGCGGGTGCTGGCATTCTGGCCGGGATCTGGGCGTTCAGCCTTGTTGTCTTTGCAGCCCCCATGCAGGCCAATGCCCTGTTTTATGCTGGGGCTTTGATGATCGGATTTGGCAGCGGCCTGTTTGCTGTCTCTACCCTGACGGCCGCAATGACAATGCCCGCACAAGGTGCCGCAGGTCGCGGACTTGCTCTGGGCGCTTGGGGGGCGGCGCAAGCGACCGCCGCCGGGGTCGCAATCGCTCTGGGTGGTACCTTGCGGGACTGGGTTGGTGCCGTTGCGTCCTCTGGCGCATGGGGCGAGGCGCTCAACACGCCCGCCACCGGCTATTCATTTGTCTATCACGCTGAGATTGGCCTGCTTTTTGTCACTCTCGTCATCCTGGGACCGCTTGTGCGCACTTCGGCCCCCTTCACGCACGCGGGTGCCGCCCGGCCCATAGGCCTTGCGGACTTCCCCACATGACCTTGTCCAGGAAAGGAACACGAACATGACCGAGACATTCTTTGGCGAATTCGATCTGGCGAGCCTCTCGATATGGCTCTTCTGGATCTTCTTTGCCGGGCTCATCATCTACATCCAGCGCGAAAACATGCGCGAGGGGTATCCGATGGAGGATGACGAGGGGAACAAATCCTCGAACCCGGCCATGTGGCCCATTCCCGGCGACAAGACGTTCAAACTGCCCCATGGGCGGGGCGAAGTGACCGTGCCTTCCGGTCAAGCGCCAGAACGCTCCGAAATCGCATTGAAACGCGGGACGCCTGCCAACGGTTACCCGCTGGAACCGACCGGCGATCCAATGCTGGACGGCGTGGGGCCTGCCGCATGGGCGCCGCGCAAGGATTGGCCCGAACTGGACGGCCATGGCCATCCCAAGATCATCCCCATGTCCACCAAGGAAGCGTTTTCGGTCAAGTCGGGGCGCGATCCACGTGGATTGCCTGTGATGTCAGGCGACGACGAAGTGGTGGGCCGCGTCACGGACTTGTGGATCGATGAGCCAGAGCAACTGGTGCGCTACCTCGAATACACGCTGGATCCGAAATACGGGACGGGCAACCGCCTTGTTCCGCTAACCATGGCGCGCATCGGGCGGGATAAGGTCACCATCCGCAGCCTCTTTGGCAAGCATTTCGGAACCGTCCCAAAGCATGCCAGCGCCACGCAGGTCACCGTTCTCGAAGAGGACAAGATCAGTGCCTATTACGGCGGCGGGACCCTTTATGCAGATGCAAAACGTCAGGAAACCCTGCTGTAGAACCACGTTTCGCCGGGATGGGCCCTGTGGCCCTCCCTTCCCTTCAACCCATCGAAAGGATGTGCGCCATGCCCCACGATGATTTTGAGATCGAGCCGGTAAAAGGGCTCCCTGAACGCCCGCCCGAGGGTGAGGAGATCCTGTGGCAAGGCAGACCCTCAACCTTCGCCTTGGCCCGCGAAGCCCTCAACCTTTACTGGGTTGTGGGTTATTTCGCGGTGTTGGTGGTCTGGCGGTTTGTCGGCGTGGTTGATCTCATGCCACTGGGCCAGGCCTTTGCTGCGACGCTGCCACTGATTGTGTTGGGCGGGATCGTCTATGGCCTGCTGTACCTGACGGCTTTGATCCAGGCCCGCGCCACAGTCTACACCATCACCACCTCGCGCGTGGCCATGCGCATCGGGGCGGCCCTGACACTGACGTTGAACCTTCCCTATCGCGAATTGGGCAATGCCGCGCTTGAACTGCGCCGGGACGGCACGGGCACCATCGCGCTCGACACCACAGGCCCGACAAAACTAAGTTATCTGGTGATCTGGCCCCATGCACGGCCCTGGCACTTTGGGGCGACCCAGCCTGCCTTGCGTTGCATTCCGGATGCAGAGCGTGTCGCCAAAATTCTCGCAGAAGCTGCCGAAGCACGCATCAACGTGCCTGAAGTCGGGCGCGCCGTACCGCTTGACGCTATGGCGGCGGAGTAAGCACGATGTCTGACACACAAGCACATCCCAGCCCCCGCATCCGCTCAAGCAATGACGAGTTGGTGCCCCGCGTCCTGATCCGCGCTGTTCTGGCGCTGCTTTTGGCGGTGACCTCACTGGTCGCCATCGCAGTGCTGACGGATCGCCCGTTAGAAGGTACGCCCCCCAAGGGTGAAGTCCTGATGGAGCGGGCCATTTTCATTTCCGGGAACGCCACAGGCGCAGCACTTGTGCTGGACGCCAACGGCTCTGTCATTGCCGATTTTCCTGCCGACAAAGGGGGCTTTGTTGCGGGCATCGAACGCGTGATTGATCGTGAGCGCATGAAGATCGGGGCGAAGTCGCATGCGCCTGTGCTTTTGCGCCTGCGCGCAGGCAATCGCCTCTCCATTTACGACCCCGAAACCGACTGGTCTGCCGAGCTTATGGGCTTTGGCGCCGACAATCTCCGCACCTTCGCCAGGTTGCTGGATCAACCCTAACCCAAGGAGGAAGCCACCATGGGACTACTGACAAAG
>JBCBDZ010000030.1:0-24324 GCA_038529225.1 Pseudomonadota bacterium
GCAATGTCTTGGCCCAGCGGAACACGTCCGCTTCCGGCGTGAGCCATTTCTCGGCCACATCCCCCGCCCAATGGGCGTTCCAGTGTTGGTCCGCGGTGTCGGTCTTCAGTCTTTGATTCAACGTTGCTCTCCGATGATCTTGGTGCGGGCCCAGCCCGACAGTTGTTCGATGGCGATGACAACGACGGCGATCATCAGGATCACGGTCATGGCTGTCGGATAGTCAAAAAGGTCGAACCCGACCTTCAACTCGATCCCGATGCCGCCCGCGCCCACAAGGCCAAGGATGGTGGACGAGCGCACCGCCTTTTCCAGCGCATAGAGCGAGGTCGAGATAAAGGCCGGCATGGCGGCAGGCACCGTGGCGCAGGCCACGACATCGATCTTGCGCGCACCGGTGGCCGACAGGCTTTCGGCGGGGCCCTTGTCCGCAGCCTCCATATCATCGGCGAAAAAGCGTCCGCAAAAGCCGATGGTGTCGATGGCAATGGCGAGCATGCCCGCAAACGGGCCGAGGCCGACGGCCACAACAAAGACCAGCGCCCAGGCGATGTCGGGCACCGCGCGGATAAAGCCAAGGATGGTGCGCACCACCTGATTGACCCACGGACCGACAATCAGATCACGCGCTGCGAGCAGTGCAACGGGCATAGAGACAATCACTCCGATCACCGCACCTGCCAGTGCGATCTGCAAGGTTTCAAGCATTTTCCATCCCAGGCGGGCCAGAACGGATGGCTCCATGTTCGGCGGAAAGGCGCGCGACAGAAAGTCGGCAAAACGCGGCGGGGACGAGATCACCTTGTCGATGGAAAACCCGGCTCCGGCAAAGGACCAGAGGATGATCACGACGGCCGCTGCATACCCAAGAAACGCCAAAGCCGAGGGGCGGTCATACCGTGCGGGGGGTGCAATGTCAGTCATAGAGGCCTCTGAGATTTTCGGCGTCGACGCTTTGCGCGCGCGCGTCCAACTTCATTTGCCCATCCGCGAGGCCCAGAATGCGGTCCCCATAGCGCAATGCGTGTTCGATATTGTGCGAAATAAAGATGACGGTCACCCCTTCTTGCCGGGCGAGTTTGAAAAACAGGTCCATCACGTCTTCGCCTGCTGCAGGGTCCAGAGACGCCGTGGGTTCGTCAGCGATCAGAATCCTGGGTTTACCCACCAGCGCCCGCGCAATCGCCACCCGTTGGGATTGTCCTCCGGACAGGCGGTCGGCGCGCCGCGTCGCCAAATGGGCCAGTCCGACCTTTTCAAGCGCCACCATCGCAGCCTCGCGCGAAGGGGCAGGGGCAAATGTCTGGCTCCAATGCCGGACGCCGGGACGTTGACCCAGCAGCCCTTGCACCACATTGGACAGGACTGACAGGCGTGGCACGAGGTTGTGCTTTTGCGACACCAACCCGATTTGAGCGCGCATTGCCCGCAATTCGGTGTTGTTAGCCTCAGGCACCTGCGTGCCGAGCACATCAATCTGCCCCTGATCCGCCGGGATCAGGCCCAGAAGACAGCGCAGGAGCGTGGATTTTCCCGTCCCGTTCGCCCCCACGATGGCCACCGCCTCGCCCCGCGACAGGCCAAAGGAGACATCGCGAAAAATGGGCGTCTCGCCAAAGCTCTTGGACAGGCCTGCAACGCGCAGATCAACGGGAAGCACCGGGGCAGATATCTCTGCCCCGGCCTGTACCGGCACGTTCGGTGCCGGTGATGTGGTCGCCAGATCAGTCACCGATGAAGTTGTCGAACTGGGGAAACCCTGCATTTGAATACATTGAGCGGACATAGTCATAGGCGCTGTCCTCAATCTCGACGAGGTCCATACCCACATACTTGTCGTTCTCTTCATGAGCGGTGATGCCCGCAATGATGCTGTCCTTGTTTGAGATGATCGCGTCCTGAACCCGGGCTGCGGCGTCGCTGGGCACGTGCGCACCCACCATGATCATGTCGTTGGGCAGATCGCCGGAACGTGCGAGGATCTTGAAGAAGCCATATGGCAGGTCCGTTTCCTTGTTGCGCACATTCAGCCACGACCCGGCATTCGAGCCAAGCGCATCCACATCGCCTGCCTTGAGCGCCTCATGGGCGATGTTGCGGCTGGTGTGCGTTTTCTCGATGTCATTCACGGGGTCCAGACCGTAGTCGGCCAGAACCTGCATGGGGCACAGCATGTTGGACGTCGATCCGATATCGCCAAAGGCGACGGTTTTGCCCTTGAGGTCTGCCACGGTGTTGATGCCGCTATCTGCGCGCACGACAATGGCACAGTGGTAGTCAGGACGGCCCAGACCCACGATGGGTGTGGCGTTGGTCAGCTTGTTGATCACCACGTATTCTGCCGGGCCCGAGACCACAAAGTCGACCGTTTCGCCGCGCAGTGCTTCGGCAGCCGCGGTGCGTGAGTTCACGGCGAAGAATTCAAAACTGTCGCCTGTCGCAGCCTCCAGCGCATCCTTGAATGGACCCCACTCAAGCTGCAGGCGCTCCATACCTTCGACGTCGGTTACAGCAATTCTCCAATTGTCGGCCTGCGCTGCGACAGCAGCCGTAACTGCCAGCACCGCGCTGGCCAGAATCGAATGAAATTTCATGGTGATTCCCCCTTGGATGAAATTCATTCGAATGATTCCGAAGGATTGAAACGGTCGCGTGACAACGAGATGACGTTATTGTTTCAATGACGGGCTCTCTCTGTTGCGGCGACACTTGCCCTCAGAACCAAGGAGAACGTGACACGCGCCCGGCCAACTTTTTCACCGGTGCTTGCATGGATCAGACCCAAAGACAGTGCTTTGGCCGAAAGCGACGGTACGAAGGCAAATCGATCGGTGTCGTGCAAGGTCCTCTCAAAACGCAGACCGTCCTGAACGGCGGGTTTGGCATGGTTTCTTGACTGCTCTTGCCGCGCAGGGGACAGGTCTGGGTCATTCAACACGTTTCGTCCTTAAAGACGATGGCCCTGTGCACCCTGTTCCGACTTGTAGATCAGAAATTCGCGCGGAAGGTTACGCCGAAAATCTGTTCTTCATCTCCAACGCCTTCCTCAATCGGTGCAGCAAGATAGGCCTCCAGACGACCAAAGTCGAAATCATAGGAAGCCCCGATGCCGATCGAGCTGCGCAGTTCGAAATCGTCAAACAGGTCGCCGTCCGGCGCGATGTCTGTCTCCAACTCCCACACGCTGCCCAGGTCGGCAAAGACAAAGGTGCCCAAGGCGTTGTTGTCCGGGAAAACAGGGATCAAAAGATCGGTCCTTGCGACCGCGAACAGGTTTCCGCCCAGATTGGTGTCGGTCGCGCCGTTTATGTCGCGCACCGTTACGGTCCCGCGCTCAAACCCACGCAGGTTTGCACCACCCAGAACAAACCGGTCTGGCGCGCGGACGTTATCGTCGCCGACGCCGGAGATATGTCCCACCTCGACCGTCGAGCGCACGGCGAAACCGCGGGCCAACGGCAAATAGAAGTCACCGCGCGCTTGCGTACGCACGAAGTTGGTGTCGCCCGCAAACCCGTATTCAGCATCCAGCAAAAAGGCCCATGTGAATCTGCCCGCCGTCGGGTCAATAGCGCCGAACCGATAGGAAACACCCAATGACACGCGGTCTTCCCGTCCGACCTCGGCCTGCAGAATAGAAGACGCAGCCGGATCAACGTCTGTCAGGTCCGTTGACGAAAAGACCAGTCGGGTCTCCAATTCCCGGTTCTGTCCAAAGTCAAACGTGACAAACGGCGCCGCTGAAATTTCTTCGTATGAAAACAGCACATTATCGTAATCAACGTTGTCATAGGACAGCCGAAAGCCCAGCCCGATGGTTTCTGTTAGGGCATCGGGATCAAAAACGGCAAAACGGGCGGACTGTACTTCTTCGGACACGATCAATTCGCCATCAATGCGCGCGCCGATGCCCAGCGCATCATCGATTGAAAGGGCAGCACCCGCAAACAGCCCATCGTCTGAATCGAACCCGCCCCCGAACAGAAGGCGACCTTGAAACGCCGGTGTTTCATCAACGGTTATGATCAAACGATCGCCTTGGGACTGGATCCGTACAGCGTTGAACTCGCCGGTGAACTCCAGTTCTTCGATGGCGGCCAGCAGGTCGTCTTCCCCATAGATTTCACCGGGTCGCAGACCGGATGTGGCGAGGATGTCCTGGTCGCTGAACCGTTTGTTTCCGTCAACTGTGATCTCGTTAAAGACGCGCGCTTGCGCAACTTGCGCATGCGTTGACTGAGCCGCACCAAAACACAGAAAAATAAGGATGACGTAACAAATTGTCCGCAACACAGACACCTCCCACAACATCTAGATGTCATGTCAGGGCAGTGTAAAGCCAGTCAAGGGGGAAAATTCAGTTAAAGTTCCACTTGCAACCGACCCGCCCGATGAACGCAAAACTGGTGATGGAATTACAACAACAGTGGCAAATGTCCGCTGATGAAGCTGAGTTTAATTGTACAAGGGTCATAAAGTTGCGGACTATACCCGAGGAAAGAGTTAATATTTCGTTAACAGTTCATCGGGGGCAGCGATGACGAGGAAGTATCTATGTGCCGTAGCGTTAGGAATGTTCGCTGCCGGATGTGCTGAAGGGCCGATTGCGCCGGGTTTCCGGGACGTTCCGCGCGACCGCGGGTTCAGCCCGTCCGTCGGCGAAGAGATCAACGCAAACAACGATGGTGAGCGGCTGACAGCGGCCGAGTCGAGACGGCGTGTGGACACCTTCGGTGATGCGGGTGCGGACGGGAATGGCGAATTCAACCTGTCCAGTAGCGATCTGAGCGATCGGAACTGGCCCGTCGATACGATCACCTACAAAGCATTTCGAAATACTGCCGACCGCGCAATTTACATTCGCCGCGCTTTGGGCAGGCATGCTTTGATAGAAGCAAAAGACCGCGGGCTGGGCACGTCGCTGGACTCCGTGCGGCGCGCGGCGCGAACGACCTCGCCTTCTACAGCTGGCGAATGGTGGGTTGGCAGCGCGCATGGCGGCGACCTGCTCCCCGGCGAACAGGGCCGCAAGTTCTCTTTGCCTGACACCGTCTACTCGACCGTCAAGAATTCGTACCAGATCGCTGCGTTCGGGGATCTGCCTGCCATCCGCGGCACAGCCATTCAGGAAGCCCGGGGCCGGTTTGTCCCCGAGATTTTCGCCGATGCCAGTGTCGAGCGGAGTGATGAATTCGCGACCAGCCCCGCAGATGCGGGCGGTGCGGAGCGTTTGGTCCGGGATGAATCGGATGTCGAATTTGGCGTTCGCAGTCGCTTGGCGTCGGGTGGCGAAGTGTCGTTGTCCCAACGATTTACAACCATCGACACAAATGACACGTCCTTCATCCCCGGTGAACAAGCCACTTCGGAAACAGCGCTGACCTACGTGCAGCCCTTGTTGCGTGGCGGCGGTGTATCCTACAACGACATACCGCGCCGTATTGCGAACATGGACACGCAAATCGCGATTGAAGAGTTTCACCGCCAAGCCTCTGCGCATCTGTTGGAGGTCGAGCGGGCCTATTGGAACCTTTATGTCGCGCGCGCTGTCTATGTGCAGCGTCGACATCTGGCCGGTCATGGGGCGCAAATTGCATCGCAGATTGAAAATCGCGTGGGCCTTGATGCCGATACAGTTCTGGTTAACCGCTCAAGATCTCTGGCCGCGCAATGGCGGGCGGATACGGTGCGCGCCAAGGCGGCACTTGAAAATGCCGAATTCCGCCTGTCCGCCCTCGTGAACGACAAACGACTTGGGCCTGCATCGGTGGAAATCCTGCCGACCTCCGCGCCCAACGGTTCCCTGAGCCTTTTGGGAACAGAGGATACGATTGAGGCAATTTTCCTCAATCGCCCTGAACTTCAGCAGGCCATTCTGCAGTACGAGGCTGCGCTGTTGCGCGAAGGCCAGGCGGCAAACGAAAGCCTGCCCGAGCTTGATCTGGTGCTTGAAGCGCGTTCGCAAGGCGGCGCCGCAGGGCGCAGCGTAAGCGATGCCTTCGACAATCAGGGTGGCGATCTCGGCTCTTTGGTCGGTCTCAAATTTTCGGTGCCCTTGGGCTTTGACGAACGGGACGCACGGTATCACCGGCGCCGGATCGAAACCGTGCAACAGGAACGTCAGGTGATGGCCGCCATCGCGACCGTGCTGCTTGAGGTTGACGTGGCAGCCAATGAATACATCGTGGCGTGCAATGATCTGATTGCGCAACGACGGGCGTTGAACGCCGCACAGGCCGACACCCGAGCGATCCAGGCGCGCTGGGATGATGGGGTTGGGGATCAGGGCATCGAGTTTCTGTCTGCGCTCCTGTCCAGCTACGAAAACACCCAAAGATCTGAACAGGCGGTGGCTCAGGCGCGCGCCACGCGTGAGATTTCAGCAGCGAACTTGGCGCGCGCGCGGGGACTGTTGCTGGATCGCTGGGGGCTCACGATGGACCTGTCCGATGACGTGCGCGGCGAAAAGACGTACAAGTTGCGCCGTTTGCTTGGTGGCAACTGAACACGCCCGTGCCAGCGTTTCGTGTCAGTTGATGGAGTAGTAAGATGACCGTTCTTCCGAAGTTTGAACCGCTGGAAGACCGCATCGTGTTGGATGGTGAGGCGCAGGTTACGGTCGATGCACCGGCTGACATACAAATCGGCCAGCAAGACGTCGAATTTACACTCACCTTTGACAACATTGACCCGACGGACTCGGGTTACGTTCCTTTCATCGACGTCATCCTGCCCACGCTAGGTGCTGACGGGGATGATGGTGTCACCTTTGACGGGGCGACTTTTCTAGGCACCGGCGTGGTCACGACCGAGATCGTCTTTGACGCAGCCGGCGAGGCCCTGCATCCGGTTGCCTTGGACATGTTTGGCGATCCGCTGATTGTCACGGGTACACCCGGCGACACGCTTTTGGTGTTTGAGCTTCCGTTTGGATCATTTTCGGCCGGCAACCCACCCGTCGACATCGTCATGACGCTCGATTTTTCGGATCAGGCGGATTTGGACGAAGACTTTACCTTTCAGACACGGGGCGGGTTCGCATTTGGTAACGACCCACTGAACAATCCCGAAACAGACCCGTCCACGGTCAGTGCGTTTGAAACGACCACTGTTGGACAGACCCTGTTCGAGCTGCAAAAGCTGACAAACGTGCCCGAAGGTGAGGGCGCCACCGGCCCAAGCTACGTCTACACATACGAACTCATCGTGGATGTCGCGCCAGGCCAGACACTGTCTGATTTCAATCTGGTCGACACGCTGCCACCAGAAATCGTTTACGTGGGTGCGCTGAACGTGTCGCCGTCCACCGGCGTGACCGTCAATACCGAGCCAACCGCAGGCCTTATCGCTGGCCCCGGCAACAACGTGCTTGATGTCACCTTTGACGAAATCACCGGCTCTGCCGTCGTGACATTTGACTACTACATCGATGAATTTGCCGCAGGCGCGACTGGGCCGACACTCGACACCAATTCCGGCGATCCGGCCCCGGTCGCAAATACCGTCACAGGCACCGGCACCTGGGACCCGCTGGATGATGATGACCCCATCCAGACCGTGTCCGACACTGCGGTGAACCAGATTGAAGCGGTGTCGCTGGCTGTCCAGAAAAGCTCTGCCGTTGCTGTTGATACGGACCTGCCCGGCGTCATCAGCCCCGGCGATATCTACGAATTCACCCTCGATGTGCAGGTTTCAGACTATTTCACCTTTGGCGATCTGGTGGTCACAGACGTGCTGGGCAACGGGTGGGACTATGTGAACACGCCGGGCTTTGTGCCAACGCTGGTAACGGTCGAATCCAATGGCGGCTCGCTCGCGTCCGAGGTTCTCACGCCAAACGAGACCACGTCGTTTGATCCCGCCACGGGGGAGACGACGGTTGTATGGGATATCTCTCAAGCCTTGCTGGATGCCGGACAAGACGGGTTTTTGACGGGCGACGATGCTGACGGTACCGTCAATCTGCAAAGCACGACAGCGACAATCACGTATTTCGCGCGAATCCTCGAGGATTTCGTCAGCGACGGCTTGGTCAACGATCTTGCGTTCAACCAGGGCGACGTGCTGGAAAACAACACCGAAATCTCAGCGACGGTGCGTGACAATACGACGGGCGCTGTTCTCGGAACAGAAGAAGACCAGAGCGCTAACGCAATCCAGACGCCGTTCGGCTTTATCGAAAGCAAGAATGTCGTGTTTCTGAATGGCGCGGCACCTGATCCGAACGTGCTGGTGGCCGCAGGAGACGAGGTGACGTTCAGCGTCATTTACACCGCGCCACTTGGCGCATTTGAACTGCTTCGTGTTACGGACAACCTGCCGCAAAACGTGTTTGATGCGACCGAGATCACCGTTTTCAACAATACGATCAGCGCAGGCCCGCCAGCCGCTGGAGAAGCGCAGTTCGGGCTCGCATCTCAGGATTACATCGATGCGGGTGGCGGCGTCCCCGGGTTGTCGAATGTGGCAACGGACAACCAGGTCGAATTCGACTTTGGCACGTTCACAAGTACGCCACGTGACTCAATCCAGATTGAAATCCTGTACACGACCACCGTAATTGACGCGGTGTTCGAAGATGGCCTTCCGCTCACGAACCAGGCTACTGCCTTTGAAAGCAATTCCGTATCCACTTCGGTCGATACGACAGCAATTGCGAATTTCGTCTTTGCACAGCCGGAACTGGAGATCACCAAGGGGGTGATCGCAACCGACAGCCCGGACCCGGACACAGCCTTCAGTGATGCCGTCGGACCAGTGGCTTTCACGGCGCCCGGCAGCGCCGGTGCACGGTTTGCAGGTACGATCAGTTCGGACGCGCTTGACACAACCCCGATCGATGCCGACATCGACAACATCGACGCCGGTGACCTTGTCAGTTTTGCGATTGTTGTCGAAAACACCGGCCGGGCGCCGAACGGGGCTTTTGATATCCTCATCGAAGATACGCTGCCGGATGGTTTTGAGGTGCCTCCCGGCGGTTTGAACCTGACGGTGACGGACGGGACGGGCAGCCGTGTGATCAGCTTTACCGGAGACTTGTTTTCCGGTGGTATTCTGCTGGACGATCGCGGTGTCGAAGGTGCGCTGTCAGCGTTTGACCAGACCGCCGGGGACAATGTTGTCGTTGTGACCTATGACCTTATAGCCGCGCAGTCGGTGACATCAAACGATGTAATCGACAATACGGCGACGATCTCCAGTTTCACGGCCTTTAACAGTACTCCGGGCAACCCGGCACTCAACCGTGCGACACCGGATTTGACAGATGATGCATCCGCATCGGTTGCCAATGTTGAAGTCACCAAGGTGTTGGTTGATCGCGAATTTGGTGTTCAGGGACCCAGCGAAGTGCTGGTTGGCGAAGAATTCACTTTCGAAGTGCGTTTTGATTTGCAGGAAGGCACCTACGAAAACGCCGTACTGTCGGATTCTGTGAACACCGGCGGATCGTTCGGTGATTACGAAATTCTGTCCGCAGAAATTACAGACTTTGACGCGTCCGTCCTGTCCTCATCCTTGGGCGTGACACTGGGCTCGGCGGGGGCGGTCGCAGCAGACGGCAACAGCGTCAGCTTTGATCTTGGTACCCTCGTCAATCTGGGCAACAACGACCTGTCTGATGACTTTATCACCTTTGAGGTCACAGCGCGGTCGCTGGGCAGTCAGGCCGAAGACGCCGGGGATCGGCTTGGCAATACAGGTCGGTTTGAGGCCGACGGAGTTGTTGCAACGGCCTCGAATGGCGTGAACCTGATCGAACCACAGTTGACAATCGACAAAACGGCTTCGCCCAGCATTGTGATGGCGGGTGAAACGGTGATGTATCAGGTTGTCGTGGACAACCCTGTTGCGTCTCGTGACGCGCCCGCCTTCGATCTGGTCCTGACAGACGTCCTGGACCCCAACGTGGTGCTTGTGGACGGATCGGTGGCTGTCTCGGGCGGGGTCGGGGTGACCGTTGTGACAGGCAACGGCGCAGGTGATACCGAAATTGAAATCACCGCCGATGAACTGGGCGTGAATGACACGCTGATCATCACCTACGAGGCCACTGTGTTGTCCACGGTCGAAGCCGGGGTGGTCATCGACAATACCGCTGATCTGACCTTTTACAGCCTGCCCACGGACAATGCCGACGACGAACGGGATTACACTCTGTCCGATGATGCCGACGTGACGACCGCTGCGGCCTCCATCGACAAGGACATCGCTGCGACGTCGAACCCGGATACCGATGGCGGGGACCTGTCGATTGGTGAAACCGTCACCTATGACATTACCATTGTCCTGCCCGAAGGCATCAGTTCCAACGCGACGTTGACTGATATGCTGCCGACCACACCCGGGACACTGACACTGGTGTCAAGCGAGGTGATCTCGATCGGGAACAATATCACCGGCAGTCTGCTGTCGGTTGGGGATGCAGGCACTGCTGCGGGCGGCGACGTGGTCTTTGATTTTGGCACACTCACCAATTTCAACGACCTTGTTCAGGATCCGGACGATGAGATCGTCGTGCAGATCGTGGCCCAACTGACCGGCCTGCCAGACAACACTTCGGGCGACACGCTTGTCAACACTGCGCAGTTCACGACCGACAACACGGACGTGTCTGACACGGCGTCCGTTCAAGTGGTCGAGCCGGTTCTGGGGATCGACAAGGTCGCCGATGTGACAGAGGCCGACGCAGGTGACACGGTCACTTACACCATCACCTCAACAAATTCCGGTACTGGCCCCGCCTATGACATTGTGCTGGACGACGCCCTGACGGATACAAACCTGAGCGCGGGCATGCCTGCGGTTGCATCCGTGCGCATTCTGAGCGGCGGGGCAGACGTAACCCCTGTTGGCGCGGATGCTCCCAGTGTCGTGTTTCCGACCGGCACAGGCGGTTTGCAGGCCATCGTTCCGGTGCTTTTGCCCGGGCAAACCATCGAAGTCGTGTTTGAGGCGGTTGTGTCGGATGACGCAGCCTTTGACAGTGCGCTGTCCAACGAGGCCGCGATCACCCGCTATGACACGGATCCGGCGGGTGATACGACCGACCCTGATGATGGCCGTATCTTCACGGGCCCCAGCGACACCGTCGAGATTGACACCCCCGCGCCCGATATTGCCAAGACGGTCGTCGGCACTGATGATCCAAACACCATTGGCAATTCTGTCGGTATTTCGGAGATCATCACGTACGAGATCGAGGTCACCTTGCCCGAGGGCACCTCGGATATTCTTGTGGCTGATGATTTACCACCTGGCCTGACTCCGATCAGCGCCGAAATTACGACGCTGGATGCTTCGGTCACGTCCGACAATCTCGCCCTGGGTGACACGGACAGTTCTTCTGCATTCATAGCCACAGGACCGGACGGCGGGTTTGTGTTCGATTTCGGAACGGTTACGGACCCGGGCGACAACCTCGCCGCGAATGACACCATCATCCTGACGGTTTCCGCTCAAGTCACGGATTTAAGTGTAGTTTCTGATGGAGTGAGCCTCACCAACGAAGCCTCGATCAGCCTTGTCGATCCGGTCAGCGGTGCAATCCTGCTGGACCCTGATACCGGCCTTCCCCAGACCTTTACCGATGACGCATCCGTGGATGTGGTGGAGCCGGATCTGGACATTGCAAAAACCGCCGTTCCGACCACGGCGGATGCAGGGGATACGGTCACTTACACCATCCTGTCCCAGAACACGGGCACTGGCCCTGCCTATGACGCCATCATAAACGACCCGCTCACCGATGCGGGCCTGACCATTCCAACACCCGCCGTCGGCACGCTCCGGATTCTGGACGGGGCAACAGACGTGACACCTGTTGGGGCGGATGCGCCCACTCTCGAATACCCGACGACAGCGGATGGTTTGCGGGCAACGATCCCTGTCCTTTTGCCGGGACAGACCATCGAGATCGTGTTCGAAGCCGTCGTTGCGAATTCTGCGACGTTCTCCACCGCTATCCAAAACACAGCCGAGGTCACCCGGTATGATACCGATCCTGCGGGCGATGGGACAGACGGCGATGATGGGCGCGTCTTTGACGACACGCTGGCTGGCTATGTGGTGCCCCAAGACAATGCTGTTGTCACAACGCCCGACGTCATGCTGGCCAAAGCGGTGCTGTCAACCAGCGATGGAGACACCGCCGGCACAGACGTCGGCATCGGCGAAACGATAACCTACGAACTCACGATCACTGTGCCCGAAGGCGAGGCCGACCTCGTTTCGACCGACAGTCTTCCTGCGGGTCTGACCCCCGTTTCGGCCGAAGTCATAAGCCTTGGGACCGGTCTCAATATCACCACCGACAACCTCGTCGCAGGAGACACGGATGCCTCTGCAGACATCGCGCTCACTGCGACGTCTGTTACGTTCGATTTTGGCACGGTCCAAGTGGACGCCACGGATGACGGCGCCGCCGTAGACGAGACGATCGTTGTGCAGATCGTGGCACGTGTCGAAGATGTGACGGGCAACGCAGACGGAACGGTGCTTCTGAACGATGCATCTGTTGATGTGGTCGATCCCGACACCGGCGCGCCGCTGCAGCCTGATCCGACGGCCTCCGCACCCATCGAAATTGTTGAGCCCGACTTGGCCATCGACAAAACCGGGCCGATTGCAGCGAACCCGGGTGACGCAGTGCCATATGTGGTGACCGTCACGAACACCGGCACCGGGCCAGCGCATGACGTGTTTTTCGAAGATCCTCTGGCTGATCCGAACCTGACCCTGACAGGAACACCCACGTTCGAAGTCAACGGCACTCCGATCACTCCGGCCATTACGCCGTCCGGAGACGGTTTTTCGGCCGTGATCGGCACATTGGAACCGGGCGACACGCTGACAGTTTCGTTTGAGGCGCTCCTCTCTGCGACGGCGCCAGAGGCGGAATCCTTTCCAAATACTGCATCGGTCGAATACGACACGGTCGCGGACGGTAATACGGCCACACCCGGAGCGCGCACGTTCATGGATGAAGACGATCATACGGTAGCAACCGTGCCCGTGGTCTTCAAAGAGGCAACCGGGTCCAGTCTGACCCAGACCGGAACCGGTGAATTTGACAGCTCTGACTTCGACTTGGTGGTCGGCGAAGAAGTCACGTATACTCTGACCCTCGTGCTGCCCGAAGTGGCGATGGACAGCGTTATCCTCGAGGATACATTGCCGCCCGGACTGGCTTTTGTGTCGGCTGGCTTCGTATCTGAAGGCACGCAGATTTCCGGTGCCAGTGATGTTGTGATCAGCAACGCTGGCGCCGTGACCACGTTTGACTTCGGAACCGTATTGAACGCAGCTGACGGTTC
This sequence comes from Pseudomonadota bacterium, assembly GCA_038529225.1. Classification (GTDB taxonomy): domain Bacteria; phylum Pseudomonadota; class Alphaproteobacteria; order Rhodobacterales; family Rhodobacteraceae; genus Tateyamaria. The sequence goes on from JBCBDZ010000030.1 coordinate 13,320, forward strand.
ACTTGATGCCGGTGATCGGGTGACGGTCCAACTGACGGCTGTGGTCGAGGATGCGGCGGCTGCGGCGGACGGCGCAAGCCTTGTGAACACGTCGACCCTGGATGTGATTGCGGCTGGCGGCATCGTTCTGGATCAGTCGACGAGCACGGCGGCGGTGGATATCGTTGAACCTGCCCTCGATATAGAAAAGACCGGCCCCGCAGCGGCGGACGCCGGGGATGTCATCACCTACGCGGTCGAGATTGAGAACACGGGCACGGGCCCTGCCTTCGACATTCTGGTCGCCGACACGCTGAGCGATCCGAACATTTCACTTGTTTCGGGCTCGGTCTCGGCCACGCTGAATGGCGCTCCGGTCGCAGTGACGGCCACAGAGACGGCAGGCGGTTTCGATCTCGTCTTTGCACAATTGTTGCCAAGCGATGTTCTGGTTGTCAGTTATCAGGCGGATGTGGCAGCCGGGTTCACTGCTGGTGAGATCATTGAAAACACCGCAACGGCGGAATTCGATACGGTTCCGGATGGTGATCCCAGCAGCCCGGATGGGCGCACGGACTCGGTCAGCGACGATAACGTGGTCGGCTCTGGCCCGCTGCTGGACAAGACGACGCTCACCAGCAGCAATCCGGACACAGCCGACGGCGCGATCCCTGATCTGGTGGTAGGTGAGACGGTGACTTTTGCGCTCACCGTAACGCTGCCCGAAATTTCAATGGACGGCGCGGTTCTGACGGACGTGCTGCCGGATGGGCTGAGTTTCGTGTCAGCTGCAGTGGACACAGTTGGCATTGGCCTTGTCGGAGCTGACAGCCCGGCAATCAGTGCGTCTGGTCAAACCGTAACGATCGAGTTTGGTGCAATCGAGAACCCGTTTGATGGTACCCTTGGCGCGGATGATGAGGTGGTCATCCTCGTTTCTGCGCTGGTCCAAGACGTGGCCACAAATGCGGACGGCGTTGTCCTGACCAACAACGCGACCTTGACTGTGACACCCGAGGGTCAAGGCCCGCTGGATACCGTGTTGGCCAACACGGATGTCGAGATCGTCGAACCAGAGCTCGACATCATCAAAGACGGGAGCATTGCGGCGAACCCTGGCGAAAACGTGGACTATTCGTTGTCGGTGACCAACACAGGTACAGGACCGGCCTATGATATTCTTGTGGCAGATGTGCTCGGCAACGCTTTCCTGAGCTTTAATTCCGGCTCTGTGACGGCAGCAATTGACGGAACAGACATCACGGCCAGCCTTAGCGTGGTCGACACAGCAACGGGGTTCGAGGTGATCATCCCGGCACTGCAACCCGGCGAAACGCTCGACATCGAATACAGCGCGCTTCTCGACCCGGCTGCGCCCGAAGCGCAGAGTTTCCCGAACCTTGCGACGCTTACCTTTGATACCGTGCCGGACGGCGATCCAAACAGCCCAACAGGCCGGACAGACGTGGCATCAGATGACTTTGCCGTGGCAACCGTGCCGTTCATTATCAAGACGCCCATTGCCACAGACTTTGCCGAAACGGGCAGCGATGTAGGGGATTCGGGCCTGTTTGACCTGACTGTCGGTGAAACGGTCACTTACGAGTACCAGGTGTTCTTGCCTGAGATCTCGACTGACAGCGTTGTGCTGACAGATACAGTTGGCCCCGAACTCGAACTGATTGGTGTCAGCATTGTTTCGGTCGGGACCGGCATCACGGCGACCAACATCAACCCGATCGTGACTGCATCTGACCCACAGAATTTCACCATTGATTTTGGGGCTTTGAACAATCCGGCGGACGGGACGATCGGCGCCGATGACGTGATCTTGCTGGAAGTGCAGGCGCGGGTGATCGACGTGCCCACAGCCGCCTCTGGTCAAGTGGTCGACAACACCGTGACCGTTACAGTCGATCCTGCTGGCCCGACGGGTCCCCTTGCGCCCGCGACGGACACGGGACAGATCGAAATAGTTGATCCCAACCTGACCCTCGACAAGGCTGCCCCGCTTGCTGTCAATCCGGGCGAAGCGGCAACTTACACACTGACCCTGACCAACACGGGGGACGGCCCCGCCTATGACGTTCTGATCGAGGACGCACTGTCGGATGCAAACCTGTCTCTGGTCTCGGGTTCGGTTTCGCTGACTCTGGACGGCACCGCCATCGCGCCCACCGTTACAGAAAGCGGAGGCGGGTTCGACGTGCTGGTGCCCGTTGTCCTGCCCGGACAGACCTTGCTTGTGACCTATGATGCGCTTCTGTCTGGCGCTGCGCCAGCGGCACAAAGCTTTGTCAACACTGCCACGGTCAGCTTTGATACGGTCCCGGATGGCGATCCGAATAGCGCCACAGGGCGTCCAGACTCGGTGACCGATGATGCGGATGTGGCGACCATCCCGATTCTTGAAAAAAGCGCAATCGATACCGCGGAAAGCAGCACCGGGTCTGCCGAGGGCGATCCTGCGCTCTTTGATTTGTCCGTTGGTGAGACGGTCACTTACGAATTGACGCTGACCTTGCCAGAAATCGATCTGGACGCCATCGAACTGACCGACACGTTGCCAGCTGGCCTGTCCTTCGTCTCTGCCAACGTGACAAGCGTGGGGGCCGATATTGCGGTTGCCGGCCCTGCGATCATAAACAACAACGGCGCACTTACCACGATCAGCTTTGGCGCATCGACGTCTCTGGGCGACGGCACAATCAACACCGAAGACCAGATCGTGGTCGAGATTGTGGCCGTGGTCGCCGATGTTGCAGCCGCGACTGACGGAGCGGTCCTGACCAACACCTCGACCCTTACCATTACTCCGGAGGGTGAGGCCCCGCTTGATACGCAGATGGATACAGCAGATGTCGAGGTCGTCGAACCGGCCCTGACCATTGAGAAAAACGGCACGATCGCTGCCGATCCGGGCGATACACTCACGTACACGATTGAGGTCGAAAACTCTGGTACGGGGCCTGCCTTTGACATTCTGGTTACGGATATTCTGGGTGATCCCAATCTTGAACTGATCGGGGTGACAGGCGCGACCATCGACGGGACTGATATTCTGGGTGCGTTGACGATCACGCCAAGCGGTACAGGATTTGAAACCGTCGTGGATGCCTTGCAGCCCGGCGAAACGCTGTTGATCACCTATGATGTGGAACTGTTGACCGGCGCTCCGAACGCAGAGAGCTTTCCCAACACGGCGACCATTGAATTCGATACCGTGCCGGATGGCGACCCGGCAACACCCGGGGCGCGGACCGGGACCAATCAGGATGACCACTCGGTCGCGACCGTTCCGTTCTTGTTCAAGAACACGGCGTTCAGCAGCCAGACTGCAACAGGATCAGACCAGTTTGATGGCGGAACCTTTGACCTCTCGATTGGTGAAGAGGTCAGCTATACGCTTGAAATCTTCCTGCCTGAACTCTTGCTGGACTCGGTGGTCCTGACCGATACGCTACCGGATGGACTGTCTTTCGTCTCTGCCAGTGTCGTGACAGTGGGTACGAGTTTGACCGGTGCGGACACGCCCGCGATCACCAATGTCGGGCAAGCCATCACGTTTGACTTTGGAGCAGTCGATAACACGCCGAATGGCGACATCGGTAACGATGACCGGATCACGGTCGAAGTGACGGCTCTGGTGACAACCGACCCGGCAAACGTGTCGGGGACGACTCTGACCAATGCCGCGATGCTTGACGTTGACCCCGCAGGCGCAAATGCGTTTGACACGGTTGACGCGGCGGCCACGGTCGAAGTTGTGGAACCCGTGATAGATTTTGAAAAGTCCGGACCCCTTGCGGCCAACCCCGGCGACACGGTTCCCTACACCCTGACCCTCGACAACAGCGGGACGGGTCCAGCCTATGACATTCTGGTGGCAGATGCGCTGGCGGACCCGAACCTGACGCTTGTCTCCGGCTCAGTCGCGGTGACCATTGACGGTGCGGTGCAGTCTGTCAGCGTTGATGAAAGCGCGGGCTTTAGCCTGATATTGCCGCAGCTGTTGCCAGGCCAACAGGCCATTGTGTCCTACAGTGCGGTCCTGGGCACTGGAATAGATCCCGCATCTACCACGCTGAACACCGCCGACATCACGTTCGACACTGTTCCGGACGGCGATCCGAACACGCCAACCGGGCGAACCACCACCCAGACCGATGATCATGGCGTCGCCACCGTGCCCAGCCTGAGCAAAGAGGCCGTCGACAGCAATAATCCGGACACCGGCGCCGGGGCCTTTGACCCCAACCTGCCGGACCTCACGGTCGGGGAACAAGTCACCTACGAGTTGGTCCTGACATTGCCCGAGATCGAGATGGAAAGCGTTGTTCTGACCGATGCGCTGCCTGCGGGTATGGCGTTTGTGTCCGCCAATGTGGCGTCAGTCGGAACGGGTCTGGTTCTTGGCACTCCGGTGATCACCGATGCAGGAAGCCTTGTGACAATTGATTTGGGCACGGTGTCAAACCCATTCGATGGCAGTGTGGGCGCCGACGACATCGTGGTTGTCGAAATCGTGGCAGTGGTGACCGATGACCCGGCGGCTGTTGAGGGCGCGACGTTGACGAACACCGGCACGCTCACCGTGACCCCGGACGGCGAAGCCCCGCTTGACCCGGCGCAGGACACAGCCACGGTTGAGGTGGTGGAACCCGAATTGACCATCGACAAGACCGTCAGCGACCCCAGCCCATTGGTCGGAGACACGATCACCTACACGGTTGTCGTCACAAATGACGCATCCGCCACGGCGCCGATCTACAATGCGGTTGTCACAGATCCGCTTCCCTTCCAATTGTCAGTGACCGGCGGCACCACCGTCAGCGATCCGGCTCTTGCCAGCGTGACCTCCGGCTCGGCAGCTGGTGAAACGGTGCTGAGCATTTCCATCCCGCGCCTTCTGCCCGGAGAGAGCGTCACCATCACTTACGACGTCTTTGTCGGGTTCCAGACAGATGTTCTGACGGGTGTGACCAACATCGCCTCGGTCACCGGCACGTCAAGCCCTGATCCAAACAATCCGTTCGACCGCGACAGCACCGTTGACGATGACGCCGAGATCGTTGCCCAGCCCATCCCGGGTGCGGCGGACGAAGCTGACTTTTTCCCGACACTGGGCATTGATGACGCGTTGTTCCTGCCGGTCCTTGCGATTGATCCCATCTATTCCGGCACGGCAGAGCCGGGTTCGAACGTGACAATCCGGCTTTATGGAGAGCAGGGCCAGCTGACCGGCGTCCGCCATGTGCTTGCTGATGCAGGCGGGCACTGGATCGCCATCTTGCCGACCTCTTCGGTCGAAACTGTCTATGATAACTTCTTTTCCGAATTTTCGGGCAGCAGAGTGTTCGACATAGAAGCGGATCTTTTGGATCAGCAACCTGCGAGGCAAACGGCGTCTCTGGGCGAAGTGCGCTTTGCCGAGGTGGGCAGCGATCTTGGGACTGAAAGCTACTATATCTCGGTTTCGGTGGATCGTCCGTCAACCTTGCCCCAGGCGAGTGGCGACTTTAACGCACGTACTTTCTATGCGAGCGCCTTCAACCAACAGGCGTTCTCGGTGGGCGACACGCTGCGGGTAGATGAAGTCTTTGAGAACGTGGCGGGCCTCACTGTCGAGCGTCTTTACGAGGCGTCGCTCAACCCCTTGGGAGACAGTCTGAACCGGTTCAACCACGAGTTTCTGACCGGGGCGACGGCGACGCCGGGCAGCGCGTACTAGATCCAGACGCGCAAAAGTACCCAGTCACGAACCCCGCGCCAGACCACCTGCCAAATCGGCCGCCATGTGCGATCCATTGCAACCACGCCGGTCATGCCCGGCTTGAGTCGTTTGGTTTGTTCCATCAGGTCTGCCCTTCCCGGATACAGCGGGCTGCGCTCGGCGCTGGGCGCTGCAGGCGAAATGAAGACCAGGCTGGTGTCAAAGCGCAGAGACGGGTCAAAGTCCGGCCGAAAGATACCCTCTGCCCCAACGTCCAGTCGCGCAATGTGCGACTGTTGAACGGATAAATCCAACTCAAGCCGGGAGGGGTCCGCGATCTGCAACAGAGGGTCCCCCCGGCGCAAGATGGTCCCGGTCAGATCGGCCAGCCCTTCGCCCAGAACGATCCCGGTGATTGGGGCCACAACAGCGGCGGTGTCTTTGCGCGCCTGCAGCAGGTCAATCTCGGCGGCCAGACGGTCTGCCTCAATCTCGGCGGTGCGCAAGTCGGCGGCGAGGCGACTGGCCCGTGCGCGTTCCCGGTCAAGCAAAGCACGGGTGTAGGCGGCCTGCGCTGCGATCAGCTCCAAGTCAATTTCTCGGGTGTCAAAGCGTGTAAGCACGGTTTCGCCGGCCACGACGCTGTCCCCTTCGCGCACACGCATCTCGAGAACCGGGGCGTCCAGCGGACTGGTGATCACTCTTTGCGAGGTTGCAGCCACGGTTGCAGGCAAATCAACGCCGTCCGGGATGGGGACAAAGGCAAGCCCCACGAGAAGAGACAAGACGGCCATCCGCCGTACAACCCGCCGCCACTGCACGCGGCGTCTGTGGCCGCCCGGCATCATCTTTTCCGCGGCAGCCGCGATCAACGGCAGGATGTCCTTGTTGCGCGAGGGATTTTCCAAATGAAAAACCAGCCCGCCCTCGCCGCTGGCACCATTGGCATAGGCCCGCTCGGACGTACACAACCGCAGCCGCGCTGTCTCAACCAGCGTGTCGCGCAGTTGTGCAGGCAGCATCGCGTTCCGTTTGGCCTGCACCTGACCTGAGATGTGCAAATCTGCGATGCTCGTCCCATCAAAGCGGGCCACAGCCGCGTAATCTGCCAGCATGAATTGTGCCAGCGTGTCCGCCAATTCCTGCATCATCGCCTCGGCTGCGGCACCGGGCTTCAGCTGGGCGAGGAGTTTCAGAAGGTTTTGCAGATGCTCGACCGTTTCGGGGCGATGCCGGGCGTAGGTGAGGTGCGACACCATGCTCAGCCGTTCAAAGGCCAGTGCCAGTCCGGTTTGGCCACCTTGTTGCAACTCGATGACGAGAACCGCGACCTCGCCCGTGTCCAGACAAACTGGCGCCGCAAGGGCGCGACCCTCTGCCACGACCTCGCGCGCTTCATCTTTCAATGCGCGGTCGGCCAGCACCTCGGCATCGTCTGGCAACTTGCCCTCGGGCAGGACGCGCCAGGTGTCATCCGGCAAACGGGTGAGAACCCAGCCCCGCGCGCGCGGGATCAAGGCTTGCGAAAAGGATATCAGGCGTTTGGCAAAGGGGGTTGCCTGACCCTCGTGCGTGAACAGGGCATTCAGCGCGTCGCCAAGGGATTGGCGTTTGGGGTCTGTGGCAATCTGGTTCATGGCGCGCTCAGACGCAGGGTGGCCCCGGGCCGGAACCGTCCTTGTGCATTTTCCAGAGTCACCCGGATGCGCACCGTCTGGCTGGCAGGATCAATACGGGGATCGATGGAGGCAACGACGACATCCGCCATCTCGATGGTGGAGGCCTCCACCGTTGCGCCAATCCTGTCACCGGGAGAAAGCGTTTCAACCCAACTCAGCGGGACAAACGCCGTGGCCTCCAACTCATCCAGTTGAGCGAGAGAGAGCACAACGCTTTGCGGGTCTACATTGGCACCGACGGTTTCAGCGATCTCAAGGATCACACCCGAAAAGGGTGCATGGAGGCGGTACGTGTCCAGAATTGCCTGTTCCAGGTCCACCTGGGCTTGTGCGCGTGTCTGTCCATCAAGTGCGATGCGCTTGTCTGCCTCAGCCAACGCCAGCGCCTGTTCTGCCTGCGCAACCTCCCAAGCCTGTGCGGCGCCTCTGGAGCGTGCGTTTTGCATACGGGCCAGCAGGGAACGCGCTTGCGCGATCTGTGCATCAGCCCGCCTGATCTGCCCATCCGCCTTGGCAACCGCCTGCGCAAGGGCCAGACGCTTGGCCTGACTCCGGTCGTCAATCTGCGCCAAAAGTGATCCGGCTTGGATGCTGTCGCCCTCGGACACGGCGACATCCCGCAGGATACCCGAAACGCCAGGCCTGATGTCGACCAGCGCCCCAGGCTCCAATATGGCCGTCAAATCCTGTGCTGCGGCTTGCATAAGCGTGGTCAGGTACAGCAACACGCCAAACAGGAACGCTCCCTTCACGCCAAAGCACCCATACTGGAAAAGTTCGCCAGAGACATCTGGTGGGCAGTAAACAGGCCCAAAAGCCCGCGACGCGCCAGATCAGCCAATTGAGCGTCATCCAGCGCCCGCACGCGATCCTCGGCAATCACCGAGAACCCTTCGATCTTGGCAGTTTTGTCCCCCTTGGTCAGTGTCACGGTCGAGGCCTGCATCAGATCAAGGTCCTTCACCACCCGCATCACATCCCCGGTGCGTTTCATGGCCGTCTCGTAGCGTTTGGCAAATTCAAGAACGTCAGACAACCGGTCGGACATCTCTCCGGTCGGGGTGAACAGCGCGCTGCTATCTTCGTCCTCGATCGGTTGCAGGAAAACAGACGACATGTCCGCACACAGGATTTGTCGGTCGCTGGTGTCAGTTTCGTTGACCAGCAGAAACGGATAGCGCCGCAGGTAGGCGGGAATGTAAGTGCCCTTGGTCCAACTGCCATCCGCCATGACGTGATCATTCACGCCGTTGCTCAGACCAACAAGCGCCAGAGGTGTTGGATGCGAGCTACCGGTAAACACGATCGGGAAGTCCCGCATGGCTTGCGAAAACTCGTCACAGGCCAGCGGGATCGCATTCACGTGGCGCGCAAAGTCAAAGTCACGCGCGGTGCGCAAATGTGTGGTGCCATGCTGCTCCTGGGTGATGGGCACTACGGATTTGTAAAGCAGGGGCAAACGCCCCTCCACGTCAACGGATTGACTTTTGTCTACTGCACGCCGTCTGGCCATTTAAAAAAACCTCATGTTTCTTGTTCGTTTTGCAAAAGCAGTTCCACCGGTAGGCGGTCCTGCAGGCTGCGCTGTACTGTCATCCACAGACGCTCTACGACCGACTTTGCGCGCGCCGGGTGACGGGCAACCACCGCCGCACCGCTCGGCAAGTTGCGGGCACAGGCGGGCAACGTGCCATTGATCTTGGCCCGGACCCTGAGCGCCCCGTCCTGAAGCAACACCTGATCGTCGCTGCGGTTGAGAGAGGTGGTGAATTCGCAGGTGGGGTCATTGTGAAGGCGCACCCGGACGGTCCCGTCGCCTTGGGTCAAGAGGCCTACCTCAAAATCGCTCTGGTCGATCCACAATACAAGAACCGGAGAGATGGGGGTCGAAACCGCTCCCAGCACCCCTTTGCCCGGATTGACCCACGAGTCCTGCAAATCTTCGGCTGTAAACGGGCTCCAGATGTCGTCGTCTGCCGTCGCGATCGTCAAGGTCTGCGCGCGGGTTGCAAGGTTGGCCTGCATCTCGGAAATCTGGGCGAGATCGGCCTGCAACCGGGCACGCTCTGCCCCGGTTTGCAGCTGGGTGACGGCCCGGTTCGCGTTCTCGATCATCTCGCGGCGCAGCGCGAGGTCGCGGGCCTCGTGATCCAGATCCATACTGTGCAGGCTGGGGATGCCACCCGCGCCAAGCGTCAGCCTTGAAGGCTCCGGCACACGCACGAACTGCGTCTCGAAACGGTCCAGATGGCCGTCCAGCAAAACCCTGTCCTTAAAGGGAACCAGACAAACACCAATGAAAAGCGCCAGCACCGCGCCAACAGCAGCCATACGCCCCCGTCGCGCGGATTTCTTCATGGCCTGCCGCGCGCTTTGCATCATTGGGCGAATAATCAACATGGCCACTATGATACCAGCGACAGGGACGGCAAAGCGAGGATCAAACTGGTATGCCAGCCAAAAGATTCCGGCGAATATCACCCAGCGGTACAGGTAGCTCAGCGCCCAGTAGACCAGCAGCCAGGGTTTGGGCCGCCCGACGTCGGCGCCAAGGCAACGCCCGAACCAGGCCTGCGCTGCCTGCGACGCGCGGCCCGCAAGATTGGGAAAATTGAGCAGATCAGACAGGATGTAATATCCATCCAGCTTGATCGCAGGATTCAGGTTGAACAGCAGACTCGAGATTGCCGAAAACATGGCCACCTGAAAAATTGCCGTTTGCAACGGACCGGCACCTGTATTTGCCCAAAGGATCGTGCCAAGGAACACAAGTGTGAATTCCAGATACAAGCCACCCGCGCCGATCAGCGCGCGTGACTTGCGGCCCCGCAATCGCCAGGCCCCCGTGACATCCGTGAATGGAAATGGGGTCAGCGCAAACAGGGATATGCCCATGCGTATTGGGCCCGCTTTCAGGCCAGCGCGGCGGCACATCTCCTGGTAGGCCAGCGCGTGACCCATCTCGTGAACTGCCTTGAGCCCGACCAGCAACACCACAAAGGCAAGAATACCGCCGACACCCGTGTTGCGCACCTGTCCAAGGGCCAAAGCTGCCTTGTCCTGATTGACGAGAAATGCGGATGCAGCCCAAGCGCCTAACAGCAACCAGAGCACAAAGCCCGTGCTGGAAAACGCAAATCGCCCAAGCCCTGCAAGACACCGCGCAATCGGGGCAGCATCCACCAGATCAAACCGAATGCTGATCGCGCGCGACTCAAGAGGGATGGCGGGATTGGCTGTCTCTGTATTGGTGTGCCCGCGCTGCACCGCGACCCCAAAACGCTTCAATTGCTCCAAAAGCGCTTGAGCTGTCTGCTCAGGCATACGCGTCTTCGATGTGGCCTCGGCCAACGACCCTGACGTTCTGAGAGCTTCGATGAACTCGACGGTCGGTCTGTTTGCATGAAAGTGCCGCCCGCTTGCTTCGTTCGAAACGGCGTATTCTTCGGGTCCCACCAACGTGATCACCACGAAAGAGGGAACATAAAGGTCCGCTGTTTCGATTGTTGCGTTCATTCTGCGACTCTACGCTTCGGATAGCCGCGTTCAATGGGAATAAATCGCAATATGCGCCAGAATGACAGACCAGCGACAAGGCGACGCCGCTGGCCTGAACGGTGTACGGTTTGGTACG
>JBCBDZ010000031.1:0-24123 GCA_038529225.1 Pseudomonadota bacterium
GCGCGTGCAGCGCTGTTGGGCGTGTCTCAGGTTTAGGGTTGTAACCGATAGGGCCGTCAGTACCGCCGTTTGGGACGCGCGTGGCTGACCATGCGGGATTTGCTGCGTTCGCGCAGGAACACGAACAGGCCCGCGCCGAGGATCAGGAAAATGCCCACCCAGACCTCGAACACTGGTAGTTCGCCAAAGATCACGAACCCCCAGAAAACAGCCAGCGGCAGTCCGATGTATTCGAACGGTGCAACGGTGGCCGCATCCGCGATCCTGTAGGACTGGCTGAGGCAGTAGCCGATGATGGCTACGTTGATCCCGAGGCCGAGGAAGACCCACATGTCGTCAACCGGCGGCCAGACCCATGCCCGCAGCAGAAACAGCATTGAGGGGTTCGTAACCCCCTCGGCCAAACGCCCATCCCCGGCCACTGCGAAAAAGCCAAGCGACACCACGATGAACGCAGCCTGAATGTAGACGGCCATGGCGCTTGCCTTGCTTGTCACGCCCAGCTTGCGCGTCATCACCTGGTTGAGCGCATAGGTCAGCGCGGACACAACCGGCAACAACAACACGATGCGGCTGACCTCAAGGTCGCCGGTGTCCGCCCATGGCCGTTGCATCACCACCACCCCGGCAAAGCCCACGGCCACCGCCCCGAGCCGCATCGGCCCGACCTTTTCCCCCAAGAGCGGGATCGACAACAGCGTGATGAACAGGGGTGCCACGAAAAACAGCGCCGTCACGTCGGCCAGCGGCAACACGGCAAGTGCCACGAAATAGGTCATGTTGGCGATCACGATCAAAAGCCCCCGTATCGCATGCAGCCAGGGGTTTGGGGTGCGCAGGATGCGCCAGCCGCCTTCATATTGCACGATCAGCAGGGTCAGAAGGATTCCGATCCCGGAGCGGGCAAAGACGATCTGGTGCAGCGGATAATCCCCCGACAGCTGCTTGATCATCATGTCGTTGACCGAAATGCAAAACATCCCGATCAGCACAAAGAGGATACCAAGGCCCGCGATATTCTGACGTGCGCTGTCCATGGTGCCATCCGTATTGTGCGCGCGACGCAACTCTGTCTCAGGCGCGACATCGGACCGGAAAAAGGGGCGCATTCGGGCGTGGTGCACCGGATATCCCTGCGCTATGCTGAACGCCGATATCAAGACCGCTCAGGGAGTGCCCGAAAATGCAAATGTCCGACACCCGCCAGATCGCGGCCTCTCCGGCCGAGGTCTATGCCGCGCTGCTGAACCCTGAGGTGCTGAAGGCCTGTGTGCCGGGCGCAACCGAAGTCACCGGTAGCCCCGAGGACGGGTTCGAGGCCTCGGTCACCCAAAAGGTCGGGCCCGTGAAGGCGACCTTCAAAGGGCAGGTGACCCTGTCCGAGATGGTTGAAAATGAAAGCCTGACCATCACGGGCGAGGGAAAGGGCGGTGCGGCAGGTTTTGCCAAGGGCGGTGCGGAGGTACGCATGGAGGCCGTGGATGGCGGCACGGCGCTCAGCTATGATGTCGAGGCCAAGGTGGGCGGCAAGCTTGCGCAACTGGGCAGCCGCATCATCGACGGCTTTGCCAAGAAGATGGCGGACCAGTTTTTCTCCAACCTTCAGGAAGCGCTCGAAGGGCCCGCAGAAACCGAAGAGGACTCCGGTGAGGACGCAGAAAAGAAAAAAGGCTGGCTGGGTCGTCTGACCGGCAAGGCCTGACGCCCCTGCACACCTCTTTGTGCACGCCTGCGCTGGCACAGGACGCGTGCGCGCGTTAACCCTGCGCCTATTGCGGCAAAGAGGGTCCCATGTCGACCATCCTGAGTATCCAGAACCTGAACAAATCCTATGCGGGTGGCTTTGAAGCCCTCAAGGACGTCTCGCTCGACATCCGGGAGGGCGAGATCATCGCCCTGCTTGGGCCAAATGGTGCGGGCAAGACGACCCTGATCTCGACCATCTGCGGCATCACAATGCCGACCTCTGGCACTGTCACGGTGGGTGGGCACGACATCGTGACCAGTTTTCGCGCGGCGCGCAGCATGATTGGCCTTGTCCCGCAGGAAATCGCGCTGGAGCCGTTTGAAAAGGTGCAAAACGTGGTCCGGTTCTCGCGCGGGCTGTTTGGCAAGCCACGCATGGACGGCGTGGTCGAAGACGTTCTGAAGCGCCTGTCGCTCTGGGACAAACGCGACGCGCAGGTCCGCGCGTTGTCAGGCGGCATGAAACGGCGTGTGCTGATCGCCAAGGCGCTGGCTCATGAACCGCGCGTTCTGTTTCTGGACGAACCCACCGCCGGTGTCGACGTAGAGTTGCGCCGCGACATGTGGGAGATCGTCGAACAGTTGCGCACAGATGGTGTGACCACCGTGCTGACCACCCACTACATCGAAGAGGCAGAAGCCATCGCAGACCGGGTTGGCGTCATCAACAAGGGTGAAATCCTGCTGGTTGAAGACAAGGACACGTTGATGGCCCGCATGGGAAAAAAGCAACTTGAGGTGCAACTGACCGCCCCGATTGCCGCGATCCCCGATGCGTTGTCGGACTATGACCTGACGCTCGGCCATGACGGGCGCGCGCTGATTTACAGCTATGACACCAAGAATGAGCGGACAGGGATCACCCGCCTGCTCAAGGACGTTGCCGACGCCGGCCTGAAGCTGCGCGATGTGGTGACGCGGCAATCCAGCCTCGAGGATATCTTTGTGTCGCTGGTCAGCACCAAAGAGGAGGTAGGCCAATGAACCGGACCGCAATCGCTGCCATCTACCGCAATGAAATGGCACGGTTTTTTCGCACGCTTGCGCAGTCCTTCATCTCGCCCGTGCTGTCCGCATCGCTGTATTTCGTCGTGTTCGGCGCCGCCATTGGCAGCCGTATCGACGAGGTTGAAGGCGTCAGCTACGGCGCGTTCATCGTGCCCGGCCTGATCATGCTGACGGTCATGACCCAGGCGATTTCGAACGCGTCATTCGGCATCTATTTCCCGAAGTTCATTGGCACGTTCAACGAATTGCTCTCTGCTCCGCTGAACTTCCTTGAGATCGTGATCGGCTATGCGGGGGCGGCGGCAACCAAGTCCATGTTCATCGGGATCATCATACTGCTCACTTCGTTTTTCTTTGTGGACCTTCAGATCGCACATCCGCTGGCAATGATTGCCTTTCTGGTCCTGACCTGCGTCAGCTTTTCGCTTTTCGGCTTTATCATCGGCATCTGGGCCGGGAATTTCGAACAATTGCAGTTGATCCCTCTGCTGGTCATCACGCCGCTTGTGTTCCTTGGGGGCTCTTTTTACTCAATCTCGATGTTGCCCCCTGTCTGGCAGACGATTTCGATGTTCAATCCGGTGGTTTACTTGATCTCAGGCTTCCGCTGGGCGTTTTTTGGGGTGGCGGATGTGCCCATCGGGGTGTCGCTGTTTGCCATCGGCGCGTTTACGGCGGCCTGCCTTGGGGTTGTGGCCTTCATCTTCAGAACCGGGTGGCGGATTCGACAATAAGGGCGCGCATGCAAACTCGTTTGCCGCGCGACCTTGTTTGCACCTGTGCAGCATTCTACATGGGGCAGAATGAAAAGATTTATCCCCTTCATGAAATCCGACCCCACTGTGGCTGTGATCCGGCTGCAAGGGATCATTGCGGGTGGGGGGCGGGGTGCGCTCAATGATGCAAGCCTTGGCCCCGTCATTGAAAAAGCGTTTGCCAAGGGCAAGCCTGCCGCGGTCGCTCTTGAGGTGAACTCGCCCGGTGGCAGCCCCGTGCAATCCTCGCTGATCGGCGCGCGCATCCGCCGTCTGGCCGAGGAAAAAGAGATCCCCGTGATCGCCTTTGTCGAAGATGTGGCTGCCTCTGGCGGGTACTGGCTGGCGGCTGCGGCAGACGAGATCTACGCCGACGAAAGCTCGGTTGTGGGGTCCATCGGGGTGATCTCTGCCGGGTTCGGCGCACATGAGTTGCTTGCCCGCCAAGGCGTGGAACGGCGCGTGTACACAGCCGGCAAATCCAAATCCATGCTGGACCCGTTCCGCCCGGAAAAGCCCGAAGATGTCGAACGGCTCAAAGGGTTGTTGAACGACATCCACACCAATTTCATTGACCATGTAAGCGCACGACGGGCGGGCAAGCTGGACGGCGAGACCGAGTTGTTCACGGGCGAAGTGTGGCTGGCCAAGAAGGCCCATGCGCTGGGCCTGATCGACGGGATTGGCCATATCAAACCGTTCCTCAAGGAGCGATTTGGCGAAAAGGTCCAGATGCGCCGCTATGGTGCTCGCAAGCCGTTTCTGGCGCGCTTTGGTGCTCAGGTGGTTGACGATGCCATTGCGTCGGTCGAAGAACGGGCAGCCTTCGCCCAGTTTGGACTGTAATTTATGCTCTCGAAGATCGTGATCCTGTTTCTGGTCTTCATGGGTGTGCTGGCCATGTTCGGGAAATTGCATTGGCTGGGCGGCAAACGATTGAGCCGGGCCAAGTGCGACTGTGGACGCTACCGTATTGGCAAGGGCCCGTGCCCTTGTGGCCGGGGTCGGTCCTGATGCAGGAATTGCTTCCTTGGTTGTTGAGCGGGCTGGGTTTGCTGATCTTGCTGCTGGCGGGGGATTCGCTGGTCAAGGGAGCGGTGAACCTGTCCTTGCGGGTCGGGGTGCCTGCCCTGATCGTGAGCCTTACGATTGTGGCCTTTGGCACGTCGGCCCCGGAACTGCTGATTGCGATTGAGGCAATTTTGGATGATGCCCCCGGCATCGCCATGGGCAACGTGGTGGGATCGAACACGGCCAATATCCTGCTGGTGCTGGGCATTCCGGCGCTTCTTGCCACCATGCACACGTCCGAATGCGAGACGCGCAAGACCTTCAACTACATGATCGCCGCCTCGATCCTGTTCATCGCCCTTGCCTTTCGCGAGGTGTTTGACTGGATCTCGGGGCTTGTCCTGCTGGGCGCCCTTGCATTTGTCCTGTTTGATCAGGCCAAAGAGGCGATGGGACACCGGGCGGATTGCGCCACCCCGTCCGAGAGCGAAGAAGATATCGAAGGCGTCGATCCCGACTTGCCCGGCTGGCGGATCGCGGTCTTTCTGGTGCTTGGCCTGATCGGCCTGCCGCTGGGGGCCAGCCTGCTGGTCGAAAACGCCAGCATCATCGCCAAGACCTATGGTGTCAGCGACACGGTGATCGGGCTCACGCTTGTGGCTGTGGGCACCTCGCTGCCGGAACTGGCCACCACGGTCATGGCGGCCCTGCGCCGTCAGGCGGATGTGGCACTGGGCAATGTCATCGGATCGAACATGTTCAACCTTCTGGCCATCATCGGCATCGCGTCCTTTGTCGGGCCAATCCCGGTGGATCGCGCCTTTTTGACCTTTGATCTGTGGGTCATGTTGGGGGCGTCGATCCTGCTGGTGCCATTTGTCTACATGGCGCGCGATATCACGCGCGTGTGGGGTGTGGTGTTGTCGGCCCTTTATGTGACCTATCTGGTCATTGTACTAATCTGAGATCAAAGCAGGGGAGGGTGCGGGAATGCGCGCACTTGTGACAGGGGCCGGGCACCGATTGGGGCAGGCCATGGCGGTCTATCTGGCGGGGCGCGGTTATGATGTGGCCGTGCACTACGCCAGTTCGGATGCGGGTGCGCTTGAAACCGTCGCTCAGATCGAGGCCAAGGGGCAGCGCGGCGTCGCATTGCAAGCGGACCTGCTGGACGAGGATGCAACCAAAGGTCTGTTTCCTCGCGCCGTCAAAGCCCTTGGCGGGTCGATCACATGCCTCGTCAACAACGCTTCGATCTTTGAATACGACACGGTCGAAACTGCCACGCGGGACAGCTGGGACCGCCACATGGACAGCAACCTGCGCGCGCCTTTCGTCCTGACCCAGGCCATGGCCGCCCAGGGGCTGGAGCCAAGCCGTGATGACATGGACGAACCCGTTGCCGTCGGTCTGATCCTCAACATGGTCGATCAGCGTGTGCGCAAACTTACCCCCGAATTCATGACCTACACGCTGGCCAAGATGGGATTGTGGGCGCTGACCCAAACCAGCGCGCGTGCCTTGGCCCCGGCCATCCGCGTCAATGCCATCGGCCCGGGACCCACCCTGCAAGGCGGGCGGCAAAGCGCGGAACACTTCGCCGCACAGCGCGCCGCGACCGTGCTGGAAAGGGGATCAAACCCCGCTGATATCGTCGCCGCCCTCGGCTATTTCCTCGATGCACCCGGGATCACGGGCCAGCTTTTGTGTGTGGACGGTGGACAGCATCTGGCATGGGAAACACCAGACGTTGTGGGGGTGGAATAAGTAACCCTTGGTCAAGTTTTGCACCGGATTAATGTTCGTTACAAAAGCGTTACTAAAATGTCTTTAAGTTCAGACACTTGGCTGTGTTGTAAAAATAAATGATTTTAAATCAGCCACTTAGGATGGCGCCCAAAAAACAGGCAGATCGGAGAAGCGCCCAAAAAACAACGAAAAATTCCAAAGGCTCAGAACTTGTCTCCAGACTTATCCACAGTATCCGTGGATGCAAGATCGCTTGAATCCGTCCGTCAATCATTGCAGCAAACGCCGAATCAAATGGACCCGACACCCGACACTTCACAACCTAAAGACGATGCGCCCGGTCCGGTGGGTCATGAGGTGGTACAAGGCTACCTCAAAACACTCGACTCCTCGCCGGGGGTGTACCGGATGCTGGATCGCGAAAGTCGGGTTTTGTACGTCGGCAAGGCGCGCAATCTGCGCGCCCGGGTGTCCAATTATGCGCGCCCGACAGGGCACAGCCCGCGTATCGCCCGCATGATCTCGATGACCGCCTCGATGATGTTTCTTACAACCCGGACCGAGACCGAGGCGCTGCTGCTGGAACAGAACCTGATCAAGCAACTCAAACCCAAATTCAACGTGCTGCTGCGCGACGACAAGTCCTTTCCCAACATTCTGGTCACTGGCGATCACCCCTTTGCCATGATCAAGAAGCATCGCGGCGCGAAAAAGGAAAAGGGCGCCTATTACGGCCCATTCGCCAGCGCAGGCGCGGTCAACCGGACCTTGAACCAACTCCAACGCGTGTTCCTGCTGCGCAATTGCAGTGACTCGATGTTTGCGACCCGCACCCGGCCCTGTCTGCAATATCAGATCAAACGCTGTTCGGGGCCCTGCGTCGGTCTGATCTCCGAAGAGGACTATGCCAAGACGGTCAAGGACGCCGAACGGTTCCTGTCCGGGCGCAGCACCGATATTCAGGCTGAACTGGCGACGCAAATGCAAAAAGCGTCCGAAGAGATGGAATTTGAACGCGCCGCCGCCCTGCGCGACCGTATTCGGGCCATGACCCAGGTGCAGACGGCCCAAGGGATCAACCCGCGCAATGTGGACGAGGCCGACATCGTGGCGCTGCATCTCGAGCAGGGGCAGGCCTGTGTGCAGGTGTTTTTCATCCGCGCGGGTCAGAACTGGGGGAACCGCGATTTTTATCCCCGTGTGGGCGCGGATGTGGACGGCGCCGAAGTGCTCGAGGCGTTTCTGGGCCAGTTCTACGACACCAAGGAACCGCCCCGTCAGCTGATCCTGTCAAACGAGATCGAGAACGCGGATTTGATGGCCGAGGCGCTTAGCGGCAAGCTGGGGCGCAAGGTCGAACTGCTGGTGCCCAAGCGCGGCGAGAAGGCCGAACTGGTTGATTCTGCGTTGCGCAATGCCCGCGAAAGCCTCGCCCGCAAGATGGCCGAGAGCGCGACACAGACCAAGCTGCTCAAGGGGCTGGCAGAGGCCTTCGATTTGCCCGCCCCCCCCGAGCGGATCGAAGTCTATGACAACTCGCACATTCAGGGCACGAATGCGGTGGGCGCGATGATTGTCGCGGGGCCGGAAGGGTTCATGAAAAACAGCTATCGCAAGTTCAACATCAAGGGCGATGACCTGACGCCCGGTGACGATTTTGGCATGATGAAAGAGGTGCTGCACCGCCGCTTCAAACGCTTGCTGGCCGAGGACCCGGATCGCGAAAAGGGCATGTGGCCCGATCTGTTACTGATCGATGGCGGGGCCGGGCAGGTGAGCGCGGTGGCCGAGATCATGGGCGAGCATGGCGTGCAGGACATCCCCATGGTCGGCGTGGCCAAGGGCGTGGACCGCGACGCCGGCAAGGAAGAATTCTACCGCACAGGCAAGCGTCCCTTTGCGCTGCGCCACAACGACCCCGTGTTGTATTTCGTGCAAAGGATGCGGGATGAGGCGCACCGCTTTGCCATCGGAACGCACCGCGCCAAGCGCGCGAAATCCAACATGAAGAACCCGCTCGATGACATTCCGGGCGTGGGCGCGGCGCGCAAACGCGCGCTGCTGGCGCATTTCGGGTCCGCCA
Source organism: Pseudomonadota bacterium (assembly GCA_038529225.1). Lineage (GTDB taxonomy): Bacteria > Pseudomonadota > Alphaproteobacteria > Rhodobacterales > Rhodobacteraceae > Tateyamaria. The sequence goes on from JBCBDZ010000031.1 coordinate 8,353, forward strand.
AGGCGGTGGGGCGCGCGAATCTGGCCGACCTCAAGGCGGTCGAGGGTGTGTCAGAGGGGCTGGCGCAGAAGGTTTATGACTTCTTCCATGACACCTGAGCCTGCCCGTAAGGCGCACGTGTCCGTGCGCCCCCTTCCTGCGCTTTGTGGAACGCGATAAAGGTTGGTCATGATCTGGACCGTTCCCAATATCCTGACCGTTTTGCGTCTGTTGGCGGCCCCGCTGGTGGCGGTGATGTTCCTGTATTTCACGCGGCCTTATGCGGATATGTTTGCCGTGGTGCTGTTTGTGGGCGCGGCCATCACGGACTGGTTTGACGGCTATCTGGCGCGCGCCTGGGGTCAGCAGACGCGGCTGGGTACGATGCTGGACCCCATCGCGGACAAGGCGATGGTGGTGATCGCGCTGATGGTCATCGTTGCGTTTTCGTCCTGGTCGCCGTGGCTGGTCCTGCCCGCCACGATGATCCTGTTTCGTGAAGTCTTCGTCTCGGGTCTGCGCGAATTCCTCGGGGATACGGCGGGCACATTGAAGGTCACCCAACTGGCCAAGTGGAAGACGACGCTGCAGATGGTCGCCATCGCCGTTTTGTTTTCCCAAGGGGTCTTTGAACATTACTTCGGCATGTCCATATGGGGCATGGACGAGCAGATGGTGTCCGCCATCCTGAACGGGGATGAACCGGACCTGCAGGGCCTGGGCTGGAAGCTGGCGGGCGCAGAGTGGGCGGGGCGTATCGGTTTGTGGCTGCTCTGGATCGCCGCGCTGCTGACCCTGATTACGGGGTGGGATTATTTCCGCAAGGCGACACCCTACCTGAAAGGATGAATGCGATGGATGTCCTCTATTTTGCATGGGTGCGCGAGCGCATCGGGCTGCCACGTGAGACAGTGCGCAGTGATGCGGCCACGGTGATGGAGCTGGTGGACGAATTGCGCGCGCGCGAAGACCGCTATGAAGCGGCCTTTGCAGACGTGTCCGCCTTGCGCGTGGCGGTGGATCAGGAATTGGCCGAATTCGATGCCCCACTGGACGGCGTACGCGAAGTTGCGTTTTTTCCGCCGATGACAGGGGGGTAGGGCAGCGTGCGGATCGTTGTGCAGGAGGCGCCCTTTGACTTCGGGGCAGAGGCGGATGCGTTTGCCAGGGGCTGCACTGGGTCCGGCGCAATCGTGACGTTCACAGGAGTCGTGCGCGATGTGGCCGGTGGTCTGCAGACCATGGAGATCGAGCATTATCCGGGTATGACAGAAGCCGCCCTTGAAAACATCGCGCAGCAGGCCGTGACGCGCTGGGCGCTGGAGGATGCACTGGTGATTCATCGCCACGGCGCGTTGGCCCCGCACGAGATGATCATGATGGTTGCCACCGCCGCGCGCCACCGCAAGGACGCCTTCGAGGCGGCGGAATTCCTGATGGACTACCTCAAATCCCGTGCCCCGTTCTGGAAGCGGGAAGTCACGGCGGAGGGGGCGACATGGGTGGACGCGAAGGCTGCGGATGAGGACGCGCTGACCCGCTGGTGATGTGACCCCAAGGCCGCGTTGGCACGCGACGACATGTTTCAGGGGCTCTGCCCCGTCGCTTGCGCGACTCCCCGTGGTATTTTCAGTCAGAAGAAACGCCGAGGGTGTTTTGCGGTAAGGCGGACGTGTCGTCCGCCCGTCAGCTGGCCTGTTGCCGCTCGATCCACGCACGCAGTTCTTCGGCTTCGTGCCGTGCATCACGCAGGCCGTCCATCGCGGCGCGCAGTTCCGCTTCAGTTTGCGCAAGCTGGTTGGTCAGTTCCGCCTCGCGCTGTTGCAGGTAGGTGATCGCCTGATCGCGCGTCTCTTCGGCCTCGTGCAACTCCTGGCTCATCCTGTCCAGTTCTGCCACGTCGCCAGCCGCCACACGGGTGAAGCGGTGGATCAGCCAGTTGGCAAACCAGCCAAGACAAAACGCCACGAACAGAACGATTGCTGTCGCAATGACAAACTCTGCTCTACTCATCGCTCAGTCCTGTCTCGTCGTCGTCCGGGGTTTCTGTATCGCCTGAACTGGCCACAGATTCCAGCGTTGTTTCACCTTCGGGCAGGCTGGGTTTCGGGCGGATCAGTTTGAATTCGATGCGTCGGTTGGCCTCGCGGCCTTCTTCGGTGTCATTGTCCGCGATTGGAACGGTTTCGCCGTATCCGACCGCATCAAAGGAGGCTGTCAGCACCCGTCGCGCCCGTAATTCGTTCAGCACCGATTGTGCCCGTGCCTGGCTGAGGTTGAGGTTCATTTCCTCGCGCCCCTGACTGTCGGTGTGCCCCTGTATCTCCAGGGGGATGCTGCCGCAGAGTTTCAGGACTTCGGCAATGTCGTCCATGGTGCCGAGCGCGCTGGCGTCAATTGTTGCGTTGCCCGGTTCGAACGTGATTTTGGAGATGGCGAGGATTTCACCGATCTCGGCCTCACACTGATCCGGGGTTGGCACTGCGGCCACGGGGTCCAGCTTCTCCTTGTAGACCACGCGGATGTCGAATGTTGTGGCCTCCCCGAGTTTCGAGGCGAGAAGAGAGGCGATGTTTGTGCTGGCCTCGGGATTGCCGGTGTTTCCGGACACGACCAGCGTCTCGGGGGTCACCGTCACTGCCCCGTTGGACAGTTGCGCCAGCGCCTCAAGCCCGGTTAGGACGCGTACGGGCCATGTGTTTGGCAAATCGTCCACCAGGCGCGTCGCGGTATAGACATTTTCAGAGCCGAAAGCGGCCTTGGCATAGCTATCGGTCACATTGCGCAGGTTTTCATCCGACAGCCGCCCGCGCAGTTGCACAAGGCCCTCTGGACTGAGCGTGGCGACGAATTCGGGCGGGCCCTGGTTCGGGTCCACAGTTTCGGGTAAAATCGCGGTCAGCGAGAAGACGGCCGGCAGACGGTTTTCCAACTCGCCGACCACCCGGTCGAATTCGTTTTGGGCGGTGCCCTCCGCCGCCACAAGGGTGACATCCGCGTCAGAAAACGTGACCGACCCCGCCCCCAGTTCATTCAGTGCGGATATGGCTTGCCCGACTGCGCGCCCCCAGTTCGGGCTGGGCACCCCCATGCCGACGGTGCATTTTGCGCTGCCTTGCAATCCTGCGGCTTCGGCGGCGGCGATGATCCGTTCACGGGTCGACTCGGTGTCGGCCGAACAGGCATCAAAGCGGGTGCTGATCTCGTCCTTGACCAGTCGCAGGGTGAAGGGCGTGATCACGGGCCGGGGGGCCGCCACGTCCATCACCACCTGCAGACCCGGCGGGCTGGCACGTTGCAGGCTGCGCTCAAGCCGTTCTTTTTCCTCGACACTGTCCGTGATGGCGGTGATGCTGACCCGCCCCGCTTCGACTGACACCTTGGCGCGGGGCAGTTGCTCCATCGCCGTCAGGGAAAACCCGATGGCGTCTTCCCAGCCCGGCGGGGCGGGGTAGTCAGCGGTTTCAAGCAAGTCCGTCACCGGCAGCCTTGCACTGATGCCGCGCACCCGGCCCAACAGGGCCTCGCGATCCGTAGAGGTCGGCAAAAGCCCGATAATCGACAGGCCCGCGTCATTGCGCAGGATCTCGGCGGAAAAGCGGGGCGGTGCGATCGCGGCGGCGGCTTCGACATCCATGTCGTCGATCACCCGGGCCGCATCGACCACCGTGCCCGCTGCCGAAAGGGCGGCAAAGCGCACCGCTTCGGTGGGCGCGGTCCCGGCCAGCGTGACTTGCAGGCCGTCCGCCTGCACCTCGGCCCATGTCAGGTCACGCGCGTCCAGTGCCTGGCGCACCCCGATCTCCGAGCTTTCCTCGATCAGTTTCACCGACATGTTTGCCGCAATCAGCGACAACAGGGCGGCGACAAAGAAGGTGCCGACAACAGTGAGCAGCGAGGAGAGGCGCATATGCGGGCCTTTGCTTGGAGACGTGCGGAGCAGATTTAAACCTGTCGCGCGCGTGTTTCAATCACACGAACAGGGCCACGCAGAAAAACAGCAGCGGGATGATGCCGGTGTCCCGGTTGGATCGGAAGAGCTGGAGGCACTTTGCCGGGTCCTCGATATCCAGTCCGCGCAATTGCCACGCCATGTGCCAGCCCATCGCCCATGGGCCCCCAAGGGCAAGGACCATCGCCATGACAGAAGCGTCATCAATGGCAGCAAAGATCACCGCGATTCCCATGAGGCCGACTGTGGCCATCAGGAACCGTCGCAGCCACGCCGCCGTCTGGTCTCCGAACAGGCGCGCGGTGGATTTCACCCCGATCAGCGCGTCGTCCTCGGTGTCCTGATGGGCATAGATGGTGTCGTAAAACAGTGTCCATGCGATCCCTGCAAGGTACAGCACGACCGCCGGGGCCTCCAGCGCGCCGGTATGGGCGGTCCATGCAAGCAGTGCACCCCAGTTGAACGCCAGGCCCAGGAACACCTGCGGCCACCACGTGAACCGTTTGGCAAAGGGGTAGACGGCCACGGGCAGCAGGGCGAGGATGCCAAGCAGGATGGCGTTCACATGGAAGGTCAGCAGAATACCAAAGGCCAGCAAAGACTGCACGCACATCCAGATAATCGCCCCTTTTACGCCGACCTGACCTGCCGGGATGGGGCGCGACCGGGTCCGTTCGACCTGTCCGTCAAAGTCGCGGTCCGTGATGTCATTCCACGTACAGCCCGCCCCGCGCATCAACAGCGCGCCGATGGCGCACCCCAATGCGATCCACGCATCCTCCCAGCGCGGGGACTGATCATGCAGGATCGCAAGCGCCAAGCCCCACCAGCAGGGCAGCAACAGCAACAGCACAGGTGTCGGGCGGTCCAGACGGCTGAGCCGCAGATAGGGGCGGGCAGCCACGGGCGCATAGCGATCCACCCAGTTGCGGTGTTCCGCATCGGCAACCTGACCATCTGGTGCAGGAGACGTGTTGGTCATATGAAGGCCTTATGGTTACGCCGAAAATCCGCCTTTATGTAGATCACCCTTTGGGGCAGGGGCAATCCGTGCCGTTGTCGCGGGATCAGGCGCATTACCTGTTCGGGGTCATGCGGTTGACCGTCGGGGGCGCGGTGGCTCTGTTCAACGGGCGGGATGGTGAATGGCGTGCGGATGTGATCGAGGCGGGCAAGCGCGGGGGCGTGCTTGCCTGCGCAACACAGACAAGGCCTTTGCAGATGCCCCCTGACCTTTGGCTGCTCTTTGCGCCTATCAAGAAGGCGCGCACGGATTTCATTGTGGAAAAGGCCGCCGAAATGGGCGCGCGGCGGATTGTGCCGGTGCAGACCGATTTTACCAATGCAGGCCGGGTGCAGCGCGATCGGTTGCAGGCCCACGCGGTCGAGGCTGCCGAACAGTGCGGTGGTACCTTCGTGCCGGACGTGGCCGAGATGGTGAAACTGGATCGTGCCTTGACCGACCTTGATGGGCGTGCGCTGATGTTCTGTGACGAGGCTCTGGCCGGGGCGGAGGACACCTCCGCCTTACCCGAAATCCCGGGGCCTTGGGCGATCCTGATCGGCCCGGAGGGCGGTTTCTCGGACAAGGAACGCGCGCGGCTGCATGCGCTGGACAGGGCGCATGCCGTTGCCCTTGGCCCGCGCATCCTGCGCGCCGACACGGCGGCGGTGGCAGCACTCACCCTGTGGCAACGCCAACTGGGCGACTGGCAATGACCGTGCTGCGCCGCGCGACGCCTCAGGACGCAGGCGCGATGGAGGCGTTTCTGGCCCAACACCCGGCCACGTCCATGTTCCTGCGCGGCAACCTTGCCGCCCATGGCACGGATGAACAGACGCATCCGCATGGCACGGAGTTTTACCTGAATACCGACGACGGCGAGATCATCGGCATTTTCGGGATCACCAATGGCGGATTCCTCATGGCGCAAGCGCCCGACGCGCCGCCCGCGGTTTGGAAAACATTCGCGACAACCATCAAGGGGCGCACCGTGGCAGGCATGACCGGGCGGCCCGTTCAGGTGGCAGCCTGCCTTGCGGCCACAGAACTGGCGCCCGGGCCGTGGGCGGTGTTGGCGGACGAGCCGCTTTATCATCTGACGCTGACGGACATGGTCGATATGCCGGGCGATGTGCGCGCGCCGGTCCAAGCAGATCGCGCGGTGCTTGAGGCGTGGTTCACGACCTATGCGCTGGACACCGGGCAGGCAGAGCCGGGTGATGGTCCGTCAGACTGGGCAAGGGCACGGGCCGAAACCGCCATTGGCAGCGAGGATGTCGTGATCCTTGAAGAAGGTGGCACGCCTCTGGCCATGGCCGGGATCAACGCGCGCCTGCCCGACATCGTGCAGGTGGGGGGCGTGTTCACGCCGGACGGAATGCGCGGCAACGGATACGCACGGCGCGCCACTGCCGGGTTGCTGCGGCGCTGCGCGGCCCGAGGCGTGACGCAAGCGGTGCTGTTTGCAGCCAACACCACGGCTGCGCGGGCCTATGAGGCGCTCGGGTTCCGCCATGTGGGTGAATACCGCGTGGCACTTTTGAGCACCCCGCAAGTGGTTGGCGGACCTGACTGAGGCCCTGCGCGCGCTGTGCGCCTCGTCGATGCCCGGGGCCAGCGGGCAGGATCGCTTTGGCTCTTGATGTCTGGCCCGAACGGATGATCGTTCCCCGTGCGCTGCATTTGGGACTGCCCAAACGATCCTCGCGTGCTTATGTTTGGGATGCACATTCAGGAAAGCGGCAGACATGACATTTTTCCGACCCGAAGCCACAGCCGCCCTTTGGCGTTGGCGCGAAGTGCTGTTCGGCATTGGTCTCGCCGTGCTCGCGCTGTGGTGGCTGGCCGGCCCGCGCGGGTTGCTGGGCTATCTCGCGCCGGTGCTGTTGGTGGGCGCAGGCGCGCTGATCATGGTGGGCTTGCAGCGGGGGCGTTTTCGCAGTGCAGGCGGCGGCCTTGGCACCGTGCAGGTCGATGAGGGGCAGGTGATTTATTTCGGCCCGCTTACAGGCGGCGCCGTGGCGCTGCGCGAGATGTCGCGGCTGACCCTCGACGGGGCGCAACGGCCTGCGCACTGGCGGTTGGAACAGCAGGGGCAGCCGCCACTCATGATCCCGATTGATGCAGATGGGGCAAACGCGCTGTTTGATGCCTTTGCCAGCCTGCCGGGGTTGCGGACCGAACATATGCTGGCTCAGCTGCGCGACGCGCCCGCTGCGCCGGTTGTGATCTGGCAGCGCAGCGCCCCGGACCTTGCGCAGATGCACCCGCTTGGGCGTGCCTGAGGGCAGGTGGGGCGGAGGATACCTCCGCCTTACGGTAAGGCGCACCTGTGGTGCGCCAGCGCGCACAGTCTCGTGCTGCGCGGAAATGCGCAACATCTCGTGACCCCGCGCACCGTCCCCACACATTGACACCCCGCCCAATTCGCACCATCCCTTGGTTTCGACTTTCAGGCATTTGCGGAGCACGCCCCATGTCCATTCCTCAGTCCGGCGGCGGGCCCATCGAACATTATGACCAGCTTGCCGGTTTCATGGAAAGCGGCTGCAAGCCCAAGGCAGACTGGCGCATTGGCACCGAGCATGAAAAGTTCGGCTATTGCACCGACACGTTGAAACCACTGCCCTTTGAAGGCGCGCGCTCGATCGAGGCGATCCTTGGCGGCCTGCGTGACCGACATGGCTGGAGCGAGCAGCGCGAAGGCGGCAAGCTCACCGGGCTGGAAAAGGGGCTGTGCAACATCAGCCTTGAACCCGGTGGCGCGCTGGAACTGGCCGGAGCACCGCTGGAGACCATCCACGAAACCTGTGATGAGGTGAACCAGCACCTCGCGGAGGTCAAGGATGTGTGCGAAAGCCTCGGTGCGGGCTTTATCGGCCTTGGTGCGGCGCCGCACTGGCACCATGAAGACATGCCGCTGATGCCCAAGGGGCGCTACAAGCTGATGGATGCCTATATGGGCCGGGTGGGCACCATGGGGCGTGCGATGATGCGGCGGACCTGCACCGTGCAGGTGAACCTCGATTTTTCGAGCGAAGCGGACATGGTGCAAAAGATGCGTGTGGCCATCGCGCTGCAACCGGTCGCCACGGCCCTGTTCGCAAGTTCGCCTTTCTTTGAGGGCAAGCTCAACGGACACAAATCATGGCGCAGCCGCATATGGCGGGATCTGGACCCGGCGCGCACGGGCATGGTGCCGTTCGTCTTCGAAGACGGCTTTGGATTCGAGCGATGGGTGCAATACGCGCTCGATGTGCCGATGTACTTTGTCTACCGCGACGGCAAATATATCGACGCGCTGGGCATGTCGTTCCGCGACTTTCTGGCTGGGAAACTGCCTAGCTTGCCGGGTGAGACCCCAACGCTCAGCGACTGGGCCGATCACATGACCACGGCCTTTCCAGAGGCGCGGGTGAAAAAGTTTATCGAAATGCGGGGTGCGGATGGTGGCCCGTGGCGGCGGCTCTGCGCCTTGCCTGCGTTCTGGGTCGGACTGATGTATGACCAGACAGCGCTGGATGCGGCATGGGATCTGGTCAAGGGGTTTGACGCGGACACCCGCGAAGGGCTGCGCGTGGCCGCGTCCGTCGGTGGGCTGCAGGGCGAAGCCAACGGGGTCAGGATGCTGGATCTGGCGCGCGAGGCGGTGGCGATCTCACGTGCCGGCCTCGTGGCGCGGGCGCGGCCCGGGGCCGGGGGGATGATCCCGGACGAAACCCATTTCCTCAACGAACTCGAGGCGAGTGTGGAATCGGGCCAAACGCTGGCGGACGAGCTGATCGCGCACTACCGGAACGACTGGGACGGGGACGTCACACAGGTGTTCGCAACCTACTCCTACTGACCGTTATTCGGCCACGACCGGCCCCTTGCCCAGCACGCGCTGCTCGTAAAGGGCGCGCACCTCGGCCTTGCGGGCGGCCAGCATTTCGGGGGTGGGCTGTTCCTTGATCTTGTCGAGCACGGCATAGCCCTGCATCGGATCATGCTTGCGCTTGGGCGCACCCCCACCTGACCCGGGCGTGGGCGGAGGCATGCCGCCACCGCGCTGAAACGGGCCGGGGCCGTGAATGTTGGTGTCCGCCTCCGAGGGCAAAAGCGTCAGAACAAAGACGATCAGACCACCCACGAAGGGCACGAAATACATCAGGTAAAAGAAGCCCGACAACCCCACATCATGCAAGCGGCGCACCGTCACGGTCATGCGGGGAAAGAAGGTGATCGTCATGTAGTAGACCAGCATGAAGTCCAGCGGGCTGAGCGCCATCAAGGCGGTTTCGTCCCAGTTCGCCGCATTCAACGTGCTGACGACCAGATAGGCATCGATGCCAAAAGCGAGCCCGCCCACGATAATCTCGAAAAGGAAAAACCACCAGAATTCCGGGCGCGTCGCACGGCCTGAAAACTTGAAATAGCCTGCAAAGACCGAGTTGATTGCTTCGAAAAATCCCATACCGCGTGCCTTGTCCTGTTGCCATCAGGTGGATGCACACGTTTTGCGAGCGTAATTTGGCGCGACTGTGGCGGCATTGGTGTAATGTCAGGGCGGCGCGGTATCCGTGACCTTTGGTGTGTTTGGGATCGCGGACAGAGCCGTCGTTGCACGGCTTGCTGATGGATCGGGGTTGTAAGGTTTGGTCAGCGGGACAATCCAGACCTCACTTTGTCGCTTGGACGAATTCCCAAAGATCGGAATCAATCCAAAGGCGCCGATCCATCCATTGCCCGGCAGGCGATTTGGCCATGGCCAAATCTGCCGAGAGGGGCCAGACCGCCCCCCGGTCTGGCGATTTTTCGCATCTTGGCGCGCAAATTCCGCGAAGAGATGACCTTGAACCATAAACCGAGCAGAAGATCGGTTGGATCGCCACCCCGCGGTCTGACGATGGATCGGCTCGGCAAGGTCTGGTTTGCGGGACGAAGCGCTAATTCGCTGCGGCTGCGCCAATGGCTGCTTACGGATCTCGGGACTAGCCAAAAACGGTCGTTTTTGTCACAGGCGGTGCCGAAACTGGAAACGTTGAAAAACCGTGTGTCACAGCCCCTCGGCAAAACTCAGTTTGATTTTGTCACATTTTTGGCCGCAGCCCGAGAAGCGGACATCCATGCCCATTACTGCATCGTTCACATTGGGCTCAAAGCCGCCATTCGCGGCTCTGTTCACCATTTGTTAGGTCTGGCTCAGCAGACAACACAAAGAAAAAAGTCATCCGGTGTTAAAAGGAAACCCTTTTCGCAGGTCGATTTGTATCGCGGATCCCAACCATCCCGCGTGCGTTGCCAAAGCGCCCGTGGGCAACACGGCCCATGCCCACTCACTATTTCTTTTCACCAATCTTCGGTTCTGTTCCCGCCTTGATCCGCGCAATGTTCGCACGGTGACGCCAAAAGATCAGCAATGTGAGGATCACGCCCAAGGCCAGCGCCTCTGGCAGACCGAGGAACATCATCAGAAATGTCGATGCCGCCGCCGCCACAAGTGCCCCCATGGACGAGATGCGGAACAGACCCGCCCCGACCAACCACGCGATGCACGCGCCCACACCGACGGGCCATGCCAGCGCCAACAAAAGGCCCAGAAACGTCGCAACACCCTTGCCGCCCTGAAACTTCAGCCAGACGGGATAGCAGTGCCCGATCATCGCGGCGAGCCCCGCCAGTTGCGCGGCATCCTCGGCCCCCGTGGCATAGCGCGCCAGCAGCAGCGCCGCTGCCCCCTTGGCGGCGTCCAGCAGCAGGGTGAGGGCTGCGGCCAGTTTGTTGCCCGTGCGCAGCACGTTTGTGGCCCCGATATTGCCCGACCCGATCTCGCGAAGGTTGCCAAGGCCCATGACACGCGCCAGCACCATACCGAACGGTATGGACCCCAGCGCGTAGCCGATCACGGCCCAGAGCAGCAGGAGGGTGGTCGGGGTTTCAATCAGCGGCATGAGTCAAGCCTTTGATATCTATTGCTTTTGATAGACGGACTTGCCCGCCACATAGGTGGCGAGAACTCTACCCTGCATCCGCGCCCCGTCAAAGGGGGTGTTGCGCGATTTGGATTGCAGTGTGGTCCGGTCCATCACGAAAGGGGCGTGCGGGTCAAACAGGACAAGGTCCGCCGGGGCGCCGGGGGCCAGCCGTCCACAGTCCAGCCCCAGCCGCTTTGCCGGGTTCAGCGACATCGCCCGCCACAGCTGCGGCAGGGTGATGTGGTCGCTGTGAAACAGGCGCATGGCGGCGGGCAGCAGGGTCTCCAATGCCACAGCGCCCGAGGCCGCGGCCTCGAAGGGCAGGCGTTTGCTTTCTTCGTCTTGCGGGGTGTGCATGGAGCTGATGACATCGATCAGACCAGACGCCACCGCATGGGCGATGGCGAGACGGTCTTCCTCGTCCCGCAGCGGCGGCTTGATCTTGAAAAAGGTGCGGTAATCCGCAACGTCCAGTGCGTTCAGCGTCAGGTGGTGGATCGACGTACCCGCCGTGATGTCGAACCCGTTCTGCTTGGCCCGTTCCAACGGGGGCAGGGCGCGCGCCGTGGTAATCTGATCTGCATGATATTTTGCGCCGGTCATCTCGATCATCGCGATGTCTCGGTCCAGACCCATCCGCTCGGCCATCGGCGAAACGCCCGACAGCCCGCGCAACGATGCAAACTTTCCCGAGGTCGCGGCAGCACCGGCACTCAGCGTCGGCTCCTGCGGATGGCCCAGCACCAGCGCGCCCAGCGAGCGGGCGTAGGTCAGCGCGCGCCCGAACACCTTGGTGTCGGTGACCACGTGGTCGCAATCGGTAAAGGCGACGGCGCCGGCGTCCAGAAGAAACCCGATCTCGGTCATCTCGCGCCCCTGCCGACCCTTGGTCAGAGCGGCCATGGGCAGGACGTTCACAGGGGCGGCCTCGCGGGCGCGGCGGATCACGAATTCGAGGGTCTCGGGATTGTCGATGACGGGGTCGGTGTCCGGGCGGGTGATGATGGTGGTGACCCCACCCGCCGCCGCCGCCAGACCGGCCGAGCCGAAGCTCTCCTTGTGCCGCTCTCCGGGTTCGCACACCTTGACCCCAATATCCACGATCCCGGGGGCGAGGTACTTTCGGTTGCAGTCGATGACGTGGTCAAAGTTGACAGCTGTCAACTTTTCTACTGCGTTATCAGTGCTTTGCGTTAAGACTTCGGTAACTTTTCCATCCCGGACCACCAGCCCTCCGGACACGACAGTGTCGGCCTCCGGGTCCACAAGCCTCGCGTTTTTGAACAGCACCGAGGTCATGCACGCGCCCGCTTTGCAAGAGAGGAAAAAGGAAAGATGGACATGATACTCCTTGGCCTGGCCGCGATCCGGACCTGATCGCCTTGTCGGGCAAACTGCGCAGTTTGTCCAGAGACCGGGCCTGCGTTGCGCAGGTCACCGGACAGGGCTGCATGCGGCGGTGCAGTTCGAATTTGCATATTCGCAACTGATCGATAAGTTTCAGAACTGAGGAGTCCAAACACCGGCACCCAAAGGCCGGTCTGACAGTGAAAGCGAAACCTTGAGCAAAAGCGACGCAGCACAGGACAAGAAAACGCAAATTCTCAGGGCGGCCACCCGCTTGCTGGCGCAACGGGGTCTTCAGGATTTCTCTTACGAGACCCTTGCAAAGCAGGCCGGTCTGTCGCGTCAGCTGGTGCGGTATTACTACGACGACATGGACGCGCTGGTGTCGGATCTGTGCGACCATCTGGGCAACGCCTATCGCCAGACCCTTGTGACGGGGGTTGTGGACGTGGGGCAGGTCGAACGGCTCAAATTCTTCATGGATTTCTTTTTCGACCTTGCCGAGGGCTATCCGATGCCGGACGATTTGCAGGTCTATGATGCGATGATGGCCTATGCGTCTGGGTCAAAGCAGTTGGCCGGGCGGATGCGCGGACAGTATCAGACGCTGGGGCAGGTCATGATGCATGAACTGGCGATTGCCCACCCGGATCTGCCGGGGGAGGCCTGCGAAGAACTGTCCTTTCTGTTCGTATCCATGATGCACGCGCATTGGAGTTTCGTGGCGAGCCTTGGCTATGCCCGCGCGCATGGAGGCCTTGCGCGCAAGGCGATGGACCGGCTGATTGCCTCTTATCTGAACGAGACCGATTTTGTGCCGGTCATGGAAAAGCCCTGGGCACTCGAGACCTGACGACCGCGTCGGCCTGTCCTGCAAAGCGCATAAGCGCGGGCGCGGCGCCACGCCCGGACCCGGGAGCTATTTCGCCTTTTTCTCTTCTTCCTTTTTCATTGCACCCGTGATCGTGTCCAGAATACCCACGGCACTGAAAAACCCTTCGGAACTCTTGAGCAGGTTGTCATAGGCGGAGCGATCTGCCTTGAAATTCTTGGCCGCCGCTTCTGCATTTTTGGCAAGATCGCGCACGATTGCGATGTCGCCGACAATCTTCTTGCGGGCCAGCACATCCGCTTTCATGGCGTCCTGGGCTTTCTGAATTTGCTCTTCAATTGTCTTGAGCCGGTCTTTGTGAATGTTTTCCTTTTTGGCGATCTGGGAAATGTTCTTGAATTCAACCCGCAGCTTTTTGATCAGAGCGTGATTCTTGATCATCTGGGCGGATGTCGCCTGTTTGTGCTTTTCCATCGTTTCAAGCTGGGATTCGAGACCCGACACGGTGGCGTGGACGGCATCCAGCGCCTTGTCCACTTTCTTGTAGATGGTGGTCATGTCGCGGTAGATGCCTTCGGACACTTTGCGCGCCGCCGCCAGCGACGCCACGACCGCACCAGCCGTGACCAGTGCAGGCAGCAAGGCGGCTGTCGCAGTGGCCGCGGCCGCCGTCCCCGCTGCCGCCTTGCCCACGCCCAAAAGGCCCCCCCAGCGTGATGCCGCTGAAATAGTCCTTGAAGGACGAGGCCTTGGCCCGCGGAATCTTGTTCTTGTTCAGGTCTTCGTCGGCCAGATCGCAAACGACGTCGTAGATCGCCGGATCAAGCACCTTGTCGTGGAATTCCCCCCAGCGTTTCTGCAACCGGATCTGGGTGTCTTTTTCGACCTTTCTGGGGTCTTTGCCGGTTTTGATTTCCTTGGCCGCCAGTTCCCAGATCTTGTCGTTCTCGGCGTTGCGCGACTTTTCCTGTTTGTTCACCGCGTCCTTGTAGGTTTTGGCGAACTTGGAAAGGATGCGCTTGGCACTGGGCGATTTGGGGTCAAGCCCGGCCATCGGGATTTCAAACCCGTATTCCACTTTGAGGGGGAAGCTGTCGACCGGTTCGATCTGGGGGAAATCGTAGCTGCGTGTTACTGTGGCTTTCTTTCCACTGACTTTCACGTCGATCATGTCAAAAGGTCCGATGAAATTGCTTTGATCCGGGATGGTCGTCCTGCGCGTTTGATCTGTCAAGATGGCGGTGGGACGCCTGTGCGCCTAGCCTGCGGCCCAGATGAAAACGACCGTGAACAGCGCCAGCAGGATCAGCACAAGCGTCGCGATCCGCCCGGACATGGCGGCATCGGATGGTTTCTTTTTCACCGTGTCTTGCGGTGCGGAAAAGGGTTTGGCGGCCTCTGACGTCACGGTTTCAGTTGCCCGCCAGTCGACGCCTTCGGACCCGTATGTGCCGATCAGTGTGAGGGCGGGTTGCGGTGTCAGCGTTGTGGCCGCCCCCCCGAAGGCGCGCGAAAAGACGATCATCACCCAGCCGCCCAATTTGTCGAGTTTGGCGCGATCCGGTGCGAGGTCAGCCTCCGGCACTGCGTTGCCTTCGCTCAGGTAGCCTGTCATGCCGACCCCTTCGAGGTCTGAGACGGGAAAGATTTCGACCTGTTCCGCGTCCACCGCGCCGCCGAGCATCGCGTTGATGGCCTCTGGGTCGGATTTGAGCGCCTTGGCTTCGGCGTCGGTCATCGACAGGGCAAAGACCCGGATCACGCCGGACTGGTTGGCGGGAATGTCGATGGCCGTGCTCATGCGGCCCCTTTGATGTTGCGCTGATTGCGCGCCAGCAGGTCCATCGCCGCCATGCGCACTGCCACCCCCATTTCGACCTGATCCTGAATGACCGAGCGGTTGATGTCGTCCGCTAATTCTCCGTCGATTTCCACGCCCCGGTTCATCGGGCCCGGATGCATCACGATGGCATCGGGTTTGGCGTGGGCCAGTTTGGACGCATCAAGTCCGAAGCGGTGGAAGTACTCGCGTTCTGACGGAATGAACCCGCCGTCCATGCGTTCGCGTTGCAGCCGCAGCATCATCACCACGTCCACGTCGGCAAGGCCTTGGGCCATGTCGTCATAGACTTCGACCCCGAATTCGCCGATCCCGGAGGGCATCAGCGTTGGTGGCCCGATCAGCCGGATGCGGTTTTCCATTTTGCCCAGCAGCATGATGTTGGATCGCGCCACGCGCGAATGGGCGATGTCGCCGCAGATCGCGATGTTGAGCCGATGCAGCCGGCCCTTGGCCCGCCGTATCGTCAGCGCGTCAAGCAGCGCCTGGGTGGGGTGTTCGTGCCGCCCGTCCCCTGCGTTCAGCACGGCGCAGTTGACCTTTTGCGCCAGGAGGTCCACAGCGCCGGAATGCGGGTGGCGCACAACCAGCAGGTCGGGGTGCATGGCGTTGAGCGTCATGGCGGTGTCGATCAGTGTCTCGCCCTTGGCGATGGAGGAGGCCTGCATTGCCATGTTCATCACATCCGCCCCGAGCCGTTTGCCCGCCAGTTCGAAGCACGGCGAGGCGCTGGCGGGGCTCACCCAGATCAACATGTTCTTCGAAAACTCGACGCGCACGCAGGCCAGCTTCGAACTGGCGGGCAAACGGCTCGGGGCGGATGTGATGAACATGGCAATGCAGGCCTCCTCCATCGCCAAG
>JBCBDZ010000032.1:0-23397 GCA_038529225.1 Pseudomonadota bacterium
CGATCTTACCGCGCCTTTGGCGCGCAGATGTTGCCCCGCTGGAACGGCACCTACGCGCAGCTTGAACTGGAGGCCCGCCGCACCGCTGGCCGCCTGCACGATGTCTGGGGCGCCGGGGCCTATGCGTGGACGATGTTCGACGCAATTTCCAGCGACACCGAGGCCTGCGCACGCGTCGACCTCGAATTCTTTCTGGACGGCTTGCACGACATTCTTCGCCATGCGCGCGATCAGCATACGGTCAACCTGCTGCTGGCCTATTGCGCGAACACGATGGGCGCGACGCAGACCGGAAATGACGAGGCCGACTATGTGCGCGCCCAGATCGCACAGGCCGCAAACTGGATCGTGCGCGAGCATCTGACCGAATTGCACCCGATGCTGTGGGCGCACGCCGCACGCGGGTTCGACAACGCACTGCGCGTGCGCAGCCCCGAAAGGTTCGCAGCCTCCGGCCACTCGGACGCCATGCATTTCCTGCGCAGCGTGTTCCGGCGCGAACTGTCCGCTGGCAAGCAGGTCGTGTTTTCACAAAACGGACTGGAGGCAGTGGGATGACCGCCCCCCGCGCCGCCATCACCCAAGCGCCACCTTGCGCGCAGCCCCCGTCAGCAATGCGCGCGAATACAGTTTATGCGCGCTCAAGAGACTGTGAAACACTGGGCCCAGGGTCAGTCTACCGTCGCGTCCTTCTACCGGCACCACGACAGAGCCAAAACGTAATATGCCATCACCGGCCTGCAGCCACGAACAGGTACGCCCGCCCGACTGAACCAGCAAGACTGAGTCGCTGCGCCGTTCACTGACCTCCCAGACCGCAAATCGGGTCGCGCTGCCCTGCGCCAGCGCAGCAACGTCAGCGTCCGTCGATCGCGCCCCCGCCGCCCAGCGCAGCACAAAGCGCTCTGCGCGAAACAGGGGCTGGGTGTAAAACGCGGTGATAAAGTCGGGCAGCGCAACAGCGTCCGCGCACGCGACCTCGAAACAGTCGGTGTAATGCGCATCCCGCGTGGCATAGGGCGCAATCAGGCTGTCCGGGGGCGGGGCGGTTTCAGTGACCTTCATCGCACCATCATGCCACGGCGGGGCGCGACACCAACAGGTGCAATCGTCGCGCCCCCTTGCAGCGCATCATGGCCTGATCTATTCCCGCATCAGTACCCTTACCCACGGATAGAGCCGATGCTGGACCTGACCTACGAGACACCCACAGTCAAAACCATTGCCGGGGCCAAGCATGACTGGGAACTGGTCATCGGGATGGAGGTGCACGCGCAAATCTCCTCCAATGCCAAACTGTTCTCCGGGGCCTCCACCACCTTTGGGGCCGAACCCAATTCCAACGTCGCCTTCGTGGACGCGGCCATGCCCGGCATGCTGCCCGTGATCAACGAATTCTGCGTCGAGCAAGCGGTGCGCACGGGGCTTGGCCTCAAGGCGGCGATCAACCTCACTTCGGCCTTTGACCGCAAGAACTACTTTTACCCCGACCTGCCCCAAGGCTACCAGATTTCCCAGCTGTACCACCCCATCGTCGGCGAAGGTGAGGTGCTGGTCGAAATGGGCCCCGGCCCCGATCTGGGCAAAAAGCGTCTGGTGCGGATCGAACGGATCCACATGGAACAGGACGCGGGCAAGTCCATCCACGACATGGACCCCAACATGTCCTTTGTGGACCTCAACCGCACCGGCGTGGCGCTGATGGAGATCGTCTCGCGCCCCGACATCCGCGGCCCCGAAGAGGCCGCCGCCTACATCACCAAACTGCGCCAGATCCTGCGCTATCTCGGGACATGTGACGGCAACATGCAGAACGGGAACCTGCGGGCGGACGTGAACGTGTCGATCTGCCTGCCGGGGCAGTATGAGAAATATCAGGAGACACAGGACTTTTCCCACCTTGGGACGCGCTGCGAGATCAAGAACATGAACTCCATGCGCTTTATCCAGCAAGCCATCGAGGTCGAAGCGCGTCGCCAGATCGCAATCGTCGAAGCGGGCGGCGAGGTCGATCAGGAAACCCGGCTTTATGATCCGGACAAGGGCGAAACGCGTTCCATGCGCTCAAAGGAAGAGGCGCACGACTACCGATATTTCCCCGATCCTGACCTGCTGCCGCTTGAAATCGAACAGGGCTGGGTCGACGACATTGCGGCGTCCCTGCCCGAACTGCCAGATGCCAAAAAGGCGCGGTTCATTGGCGACTATGGGCTGACCGACTATGACGCCTCGGTGCTGACGGCAGAAGTGGACACGGCACGCTATTTCGAAGAGGTGGCCACCGGGCACGACGGCAAACAGGCCGCGAACTGGGTGATCAACGAACTCTTTGGCCGCCTGAAAAAGGACGATCACGACATCACCGACAGCCCCGTATCGCCCGCACAACTGGGCGGCATTGTCGATCTGATCACATCGGGCGACATTTCGGGCAAGATCGCCAAGGACCTGTTCGAGATCATCTACACAGACGGCGGCGACCCGGCAGAAGTGGTCGAGGCGCGCGGCATGAAACAGGTGACGGACACCGGCGCAATCGAAGCGGCCGTGGACGACATCATCGCCGCCAACCCCGCGCAGGTCGAAAAGGCACGCGAGAATCCCAAACTTGCGGGCTGGTTCGTGGGTCAGGTGATGAAGGCGACAGGGGGCAAGGCCAATCCAAAAGTCGTCAATGAGTTGGTTTCAAAGAAACTAAACTCGTAAAACGACGTTTGGAGTGCGTGCGCGGCAGCGTATGGCACAGCCATGCGCGAGAGCGGCACCCCGTCATAACCTGGTGCCCTGCAAACCTCTTGCCCGCCACGCCACGTCCACCTACTGTCGGACCGGGTATCTCGGGCCGCACATGTTTTCTTCGCAGACAGATCACGTCAGGAACGCCGCAAAGCTGTTGACGGCGGTCATCGCTTTTGGGGCGTCACCCGGGACCAAGTCCGGCATAACACTTTACGACGCGGCCAAGAAACTCGCAGGCAAGCCTCCCAAAGGGCTCAAGGCGATGAGCGGGCGTATGGCCGACCTTGCGCAAACCACCTTTGACGGCTTCACACACGACCTGCCGCAGGACGCACCCATCCTGTTTGAACAGATGATCGAAGCGACGCTGCCCGCGCCCGAACTGATTGCACAGCAGCAGATGCAAGCCGCAAGAATTGCAACCGCCATGGCGAGCGAGTTGAAAGACCGCGCGCACCTCGCTGACCCGATGCCACAACTGTTCCACGACATCGTCACGCCTGTCTTGGCAGAACTGTGCAAAGACAAGGACTTTGCCGCCGACCTGACTCCGGCTTTTATGCAAGAGGTGCTGACCCAAGGCGCAGAGACGGCAAAAGGGGTAAACGACATCCAGGCCATGCTGCGCGATCTGATGGCGGGCAACTACGTGTCGCTGGATTCGATGAAGGCACTGGCCGCCACCTTTGGTGAACATGAGGTGAGCGACCAAGCCAGCCTTGAGCGGTTTTTGAAACTGAAGGCGGAGGAATACTCAGCACTCAAATCCGAAGTGGACGCGATTGGCGAGACCTATCAACGCCTGTCCAACCTCAAGGCCGCCGCCCAAGATGCCATCAACCGCGTTGATCTGGACGAGGTCGAAGAATTGTTAAGCCGCGTGCAAGAGGTGGAACTGGAAGAGGCGGCCAAAACAGCCGAACTGCGCGCCAACAACGCGCTGCTGCGCGGACTTGTGGAACAGGCCTATCGTATCCTCAACGCCGCCGCCGATAGTTTTGCTGCCGTTGACCCACTGGAACCAACGCGAAGGAAGGTTTTCAGGTATGCAGAACTGTTTGGTCGCCATGGGATGCGCTACGGTGGCTCCGCTCTGTCGCTTTCAGTAGAGATGATGCGAAAGACGGCCACAGACAGCTTGAAACAAATAGATGGCTTGCTGTGGGGTGCGGCGAAAAATGCCGAGGCCATCGGTCTGCGCAACCTTGGCAACCGCACCGCCGGGTCGCAGGGCGCGCAATTGCTGGCCGACGCCGTTACTGCGTATCGCGCCGGACTTGAGGTGTACACCCGCGCAGATCATCCCGTGGACTGGGCCACCACCCAAAACAACCTTGCCGCCGCCTTAGGTAATCAGGGCAGCCGCACCGACGGGCCAGAGGGAGCGCAATTGCTGGCCAACTCCGTCTCCGCCTTTCGCGCCGCCCTTGAAGTTCGCACCCGCGCCGATCATCCCGTGCAGTGGGCCATGACCCAAAACAACCTCGCCAACGCCCTGCGAGAACAAGGCACGCGCACCGAAGGGCCGACCGGAGCACAATTGCTAGCCGACGCCGTCGCCGCCTACCGCGCCGCACTTGAGGTCCGAACCCGCGCCGATCATCTCGTGCAGTGGGCCATGACCCAAAACAACCTCGCTGTCGCTCTAAAAGATCGGGGCATCCGCACCAACGGGCGAAAGGGCGCGCTGTTGCTTGCTGATGCCGTCACCGCCTATCGCGCCGCCCTTGAGGTCCGCACCCGCGCCGATCATCCCGTGCACTGGGCAGACACGCAGGAGAATATTGCCATCGCATTGCAAGCCCGCGCCGCGCGCCCTGATGCCGAAAACCCGCGCGCCGATCTGACGGATGCGCTTGCAGCGGTCAACGGCGCTCTTGAGGTCTATGATCCCGAACATACGTCCTACAACCACTCCAAGGCCACCCGCCTGCGCGACGCCATCCAAGCCGAACTCGACGCCCTGCCCGACTAGGGCTGCGCCTCGGACAGATTGCCCACTCTACCCCAAAACCCGCGAATAGTGCATCATGCCCGACCCGCACAGGGCGGTTTCGACCGACGACCAAACTGCGTCGAACCCGTCGACGCCTGCACCAATTTCGCCAAGGCTGCGCCGCCCGTCCACCTGCGCGATCAGCGGCGCGGCGGCGCGGGCCACGTCAAAGCGAAAAGCCTCACCGGCCGTATCGATCGTGATCTCACCCGTTTTGGCCACATGCGCAGCCAGATCAGCCGCCGGGACTCCGCGCAGGTGCGGCACGGCCTCGGCCTGCCCGAACGGTGGCGCCATGACGGCCCCCTTGGGCCGTGCATAGACCACATGTGTCTTGAACGTGCCGCGCAAATCCTCGGCCAGCTGCAGGGTCTCTGTCGGTGACAGATCAACCGGCAGCGCACTAAGCAGGTTGGTCGGATCATACAGCATCGCCTCCGGACTGCCTGCATAGTCCAGCCCCGCCTGCCCCAGCGCGGCCAGCACCTCGGTGATCGTGAAGGGGCGGTCGCGCCCGTGCAGCAGCAGATCGAAAAACCCGGCATCCCCCTGCTCGTGATCCACCACCCGCGTGTTACGCTTGAACGGATGGGCTTCGGGCAACGCGCGAAAGACGGCCTTGGCCTGCTTGAGCCGTTTTTCAGGTGGCAGCCCTTCGAACATGCGCCCAAAGGCGGCCTGCAACGGGTACACGCCAGAACGCCCGTGCGGGGCATAAACCATCAGCCCCATCCCGCCATCCGGCGCCAGAGCGCCCGCAAGCGCATCAAAGCCCGCCTGCGGATCCTCAAGGTGGTGCAGGACGCCGCAGCAGTCGATGTAGTCAAAAGGGCCATAATCACCCGCATCCAACAGGGACCCGGTGACAAAGGTGATGCCGCTCAGCTTGCGCACCTTGGCGCGCTTTTCCGCCAGTGACCGGGCCGCGACCGACATGTCCAGATAGGTGATGTCATAAGGACGCCCCGCATCCGTCAAAAGCTGCGCCAACTGGATAAGCGCATCGCCCGTGCCGCCCCCCGCCACAAGGGCACGCAACGGCTGGCTCCAGTCGCGCGCGCCCCCCCAAAGCCAGTGATCCATCTCCACGGGCAGCGATGGCGATCCAGTGATCAGGCGCTTGCGCTCATCAGTGGGTTTGCGTTCGGGGTAAGGATAGGCCTCGTATTGCGCCTTTACCGCGTCATCGCTCATGATCTTGTCCCCCGCGCCTCGCACTTTTCTCTGGCACTGCTCTGCCCTAACTTGGGTCCAACCGCAAACAGGAGACTGCCGTGACCGCCCCGTTCCGTTCTTCGATCATGACTGTGCGACCTGAATGGATCGACTACAACGGCCACCTCAACATGGCCTATTACAACGTGCTGTTCGATCACTGTGCGGATGAGGTGTACGAACGGATCGGCTTTGGCCCGGAGTATCACAAGGCAACGGGCAACACGACCTATGTGGCCGAATTTCATCTGGCCTACATGCGTGAATTGCATGTGAACGACCCTGTCACGGTGACCTTCCAACTTATTGATTTTGATGCCAAACGATTCCACTCCTATCAGGAAATCTGGCATCAGGACGGATGGCTGGCCGCTACCGGAGAGGCGATGACCCTGCATGTGGATCAATCCGGGCCAAAGGTGACGGCCATGCCTCAGGACGTGTTTGAAAAGGTGCGTGCCCTGGGGGTTGAGCATGCCAGCCTGCCCCGCCCGCCCCAGGTTGGGGCCAGCATCGGCATTCGGCGCAAGTAGCGCGCACAGTCTCGGGCTTTTCATGCCGCACGCCCGCGGATATACGCGCGCGGGCAGGCAAAAGAAGGGAATGGCATGTCACAGTGGGAATACAAAGTTGTCCCCGCCCCGACCAAGGGCACCAAAGCACGCGGCGTCAAAGGCCCCGAGGGGCGGTTTGCACACGCGCTCGAGACGTTGATGAACGATCTGGGCCGTGAGGGGTGGGAATATCAGCGTGCAGACACCTTGCCGTCGATCGAACGGGCGGGACTGACCGGAAGCACGACAGAGTGGCGCAATGTGCTGGTATTCCGCCGCGTGGTTGCTGTGGCCATGGACGATTTCGAACCCGAATTGCTGCCGCCACCCGTTCAGGACGTGGCCACGCCCCAGGAACGGTCCGATCCGCCATTGACACAAGAGGCGGACACCACAGAGGACCACAACCAGACGGCACCGCATGCGAGTGACGAACAAGATTCCGGGCCGGACGTCGCCGCCACGTCAAAGGCTCATTCGGTGTAATATAATTCCACTCTATCAGAACCTTAAACGTCGAACTTAAACGTCAAGATCAAGCGCCAGCGCATGTATGCGCCCGATGATATCCGGCCCCAGAGCAGAATGCACTGCACGGTGCCGGGCGATGCGGCTTTTTCCTGCAAATTCAGAGCTGCGCAAGCGAACATTAAAGTGGCTTTCACCCGCTGCCGGCGCGCCCGCATGCCCCGCATGGCTGGCACTGTCATCGACCACGTCGATTTCGCGCGGATCAAAGGCTGCGCGCAATGCGTCTTCTATTTCCTGCCGTACGGACATTTTTTTCACTGACCCCCTTCAATCCTCGTCCTCAAAGCCTAAACTTGAGCGCCTGAGTCGAAAAGGACCATCCCATGCGCAAGTCTGATCCCTTTGGTTTCGATATGTCCGTTTCTTCGGCAAAAAAGAAGAATCCGCGCGGCCGGCGGGGCATGTCGGGTGCGTCTGAAACCTCAACGCGGATTTGCGATGCCCCCGGCTGCAACGAGCCAGGCAAGTTCCGCGCGCCCAAGGCACCGGACGTGCTCGATGACTATTACTGGTTTTGCCAAACCCATGTGCGCGAGTATAACCTCAAATGGAATTTCTTTGACGGCACGACCGAGGCCGAGATCAACGCCCAGCAGTCCAAAGACAAGGTCTGGGAACGGCAGACCAAACCCATGGGTGACCCGGAGGCGCGGGCGTGGGCCCGGCTCGGGATCGAGGACCCCCATCAGGTGCTGGGCAAGAACGCGACCCAGAATCCGGGCCGTGGCGGATCGGCGGCGGGCCGCAGGTTGCCCCCGACGGAAAAGCGCGCCATCGAGATTCTGGAAACCACGGCAGACGCGACAAAGGCTGACGTGCGCAAGGCCTACAAGGCGCTGATCAAGGTGCTGCACCCGGACATGAACGGCGGAGACCGGAGCCAGGAAGAGCAGTTGCAAGAGGTCGTCTGGGCCTGGGATCAGATCAAGGACAGCCGTAATTTTAAGTAGTTACGGCGCGCTCTGCGAAAGCGCCGTGGTGCATCGCCAGACCGCAGATTATCCAGATGATCGCCACGACCGGGCTCGATGCTATCCCATCCGTAACGGCCATCAGTCCAAGCGGTGCGCCCGCCGTCAATGCCTCGGGCAAGCTGGCCAGTGGCTCGGGCGAGGATGCCGTTCCAACCAACCCCGCCCCAAGCGATGCACCGATTACGGTAGCAAGCGGCCAGGCGAGCGTGGATGACACAAAGCCGACCCACCCCTTGCGCCCAAACGCGTCCGCCAGCATGAAACCGGCCACGCCCGCGCCGACAAATGCAGCGCACAACATGATGCTCAGGGGCGGAAAAAAGCGCGCCAAATCGCCGCCCCACAGCGTCATGGCCTGCGCAACCGCTCCTCCCGTCAAGGCCATCAAAACGCCGCAGCGCACCCGTTGATACATTGGAAAAAATGACATGTGGTTCATCCTGTTGTTGTGATTGGTGACAGGATGCCCCCCGTATTTGCATCTCAGCCGTACAGCTTGTGCAGAGTTTGCGCAGTTTATGCCCCACCGCACGCCCCTTCCCCTTGCCCTTGCCCGCGTTTTGTTGCACCACGACCCACGCGCCCGAACGCGGCGCATGACCAGTTTTGTCGCGCCCCGGCGGCGTGCACATCTTGAACTTAAGGAACGGCGAAATGGCGGACGGCGCGATGGATATCAATGCAAAACCAAGCGAAGAGATTTCTGTCCGCGAAGTCTTTGGCATTGATACGGACATGACAGTCAAGGGCTTTGCTGATGCCTCCGACCGCGTCCCCGAGATCGACCCCACCTACAAATTCGACCCCGACACGACGCTGGCGATCCTTGCAGGCTTTGCCCACAACCGCCGCGTGATGATCCAGGGCTATCACGGCACAGGGAAATCAACCCACATCGAGCAGGTCGCCGCGCGCCTCAACTGGCCTGCCGTGCGCGTGAACCTTGATAGCCACATCAGCCGGATCGACCTGATCGGCAAGGACGCGATCAAGCTGCGCGACGGCAAGCAAGTCACTGACTTCCAGGAAGGCATCCTGCCATGGGCCCTGCGCAACCCTTGTGCGATCGTGTTCGATGAATACGACGCAGGCCGCGCAGACGTGATGTTCGTGATCCAGCGGGTGCTGGAGGTGGACGGCAAACTGACCCTTTTGGACCAGAACACCGTGATCGAGCCGCACCCCTACTTCCGCATCTTTGCCACATCCAACACGGTCGGCCTTGGGGACACCACGGGCCTGTACCACGGCACGCAGCAGATCAACCAGGGCCAGATGGACCGCTGGAGCCTCGTGGCGACGCTCAACTACCTGAGCATTGACGCGGAAACGGCAATCGTTCTGTCCAAGAACCCCCACTACAACACCGCTGAGGGGCGAAAAGTCGTCAAGCAGATGGTGACGGTCGCCGACCTCACGCGTACCGCCTTCATGAACGGGGACCTCTCCACCGTGATGTCCCCGCGCACCGTGATCGCCTGGGCGCAAAATGCCGAGATTTTCCGCAATGTCGGCTATGCCTTCCGCCTGTCCTTCCTCAACAAATGCGACGAGTTGGAGCGGCAGACGGTGGCCGAGTTCTACCAGCGTCTGTTTGACGAGGAACTGCCGGAATCAGCGGCGAGCGTCAGCTTGGGATAACGCGCGCCCTTACGTGTCTTTTACTCGTGCTGTGCTCGCCTGCTCTTTGGGCGGCGACTGATACGCAGACCCGGGCCGCAGCCCAATGCGCCGGGTTCTGGCTTGGCTATCACGACTACGGCCGAATTTCTGCGTATCTGGACGCGGACGCCGCGGATATCGCACGCGCCAATGCCTTCCGTGCTGTTGCAATGCGCCTTGGCACATCCTCGCCCGGCGACGTCGACGCCTTTATCGCACACCAGCGCGGCCAGATGATCCTGTTGATGGACGCGGTGGTGTACCAGCGCGACCGATCCAGCCAGCGCGTCTTCGAAGACCTGAGCGAAACCTGCGACAGGCTGGCCGGCCTGCATCCCGAAACCCGCACTTTGCGCTAACGCAGCTTGCGATGAGTCGCCCGTGACACAGGCGTGGAGCGATGTAACGGTTTTATGACAAATTTCATTGACCGTTAAGGATTCTGGCCCAAGACTGTTTGCATGAGCATAAAAACAAGGGCAAAAACTCCGACACTCCTCTTCTCTCTGGTCTTCTGGGGCACCACCACCCACGCGGCTCCGGGCGACTCCATGGCGTTAGCGCGCGATTTCGCCACATGTCAGGGCCGTTACGCCGCGCAGGTGGATTACGACCGTCTCATGGGTCGCGAAATTGACAAGTCCGCCGCTGCGGCAAAGATGTTTGAACAAATGCCGGACGCCGTTGCGCCAACCGACCCGGATGCGCGCAAGGAAATCCATACATCGCAGCAGGGTGCGCTTGGCGTGCACTGGAACCTGTTGCATTCTGCCGATTTCTCTGCCGACGACCGCCTTGCGCGTCACGCGCGGGACAGGGCCGCGCATCATATCCGGATGTGCGAGACGCTCGTGCTGGGCTAGATGCCCAATTGCCCCTTGCCATTCCCGCTCATAAGGGCAATTTCAGGGACATGGCGCAGAACAATGACAACCCCGCAGATCCGTTCAAAAAGGCACTGGCCGAGGCCACCAAGGTCATGGCCAATGACCCCGAGCTGAACGTCAGCTATTCGGTGGACCCGTCGGGTGTGTCCGGTGATGCGATGCGCTTGCCGCAGGTGTCCCGCCGAATGACCCGGGACGAGGTGATGCTGGCGCGCGGCACGGCGGATGCGCTCGCCCTGCACCGGCGCTATCACAACGGCCAGACCCATGCCCGTTATTCTCCGCAAGGGGACATGGCGCGCGATCTTTACGAGGCGATGGAAACCGCGCGCTGCGAGGCGATGGGCGCACGCGACATGCCGGGCACCGCCGGCAATATCGACGCCAAGATCAAACATGACGCCATGCGGCGCGGCTATGATCAGGTCAAACAGGCCAGCGACGTGCCTCTGGCGGCGGCCGCAGGCTACCTTGTCCGCCATCTGGCAACCGGTCGCGACCTGCCCGGTGGCGCAGAAACAGCGATGGAATTGTGGCGCGGATTTATTGAGGATCAGGCGGGTGGCACCCTTGATAACATTGATGAAATCCTGGACGATCAGGCCGCCTTTGCCCGGTTTGCACGGCAAGTGATTACCGATCTGGGCTATGGCGATCAGTTGGGCGATGACCCTGATCAACTGGATGAAGATCAGGAAGACGAGGCAGAGGAAGGCCAGGACGAGGATCAGGATCCCGACAGCACCGGACAGGACGATCAGGATCAGGAGGACGAAGACGCCTCGCCTGAGTCTTCTCAGGAAGAACAGCAGGATGCGAGCCAGGCGCAGGTCTCCATGGACGACATGGCCGATCAGGAACTGGGCGAAGAGGCCGAGATGCCTGATGGCGAGGCCCCGCTCGAACCGCCGCCCCCGCAACCCATGTCCGAAGCGGACCCGAACTATCAGGTCTACCTCAGCGAACATGACGAAGAGATTTCCGCCGAAGAGCTCGCCGAACCCGTCGAACTGGAGCGTCTGCGCGCCTATCTGGATCAACAGCTTGAACCGCTGAAAGGCGCAGTAAGCCGTCTGGCCAACAAGTTGCAGCGCCGCCTTCAGGCCCAGCAGAACCGGTCATGGGAGTTTGATCTGGAGGAAGGCACGCTGGATGCAGGCCGTCTGGCCCGTGTGGTGGCGAACCCGACGACGCCCTTGTCCTTCAAGGTCGAAAAAGACACCGAATTCCGCGACACCTGTGTGACCCTGCTGCTGGACAATTCAGGGTCCATGCGGGGGCGTCCGATTTCGATCGCTGCCATCTGCGCGGATGTGCTGGCGCGCACGCTGGAGCGCTGCAACGTCAAGGTCGAGATCCTCGGCTTCACCACCCGCGCGTGGAAAGGTGGTCTGGCCCGCGAGGCATGGCTGAACGATGGTCGCCCGGCCCAACCCGGACGGCTCAATGATCTGCGCCACATCATCTACAAATCTGCCGATGCGCCATGGCGACGCACGCGGCCCAATCTGGGACTGATGATGAAAGAAGGGCTCTTGAAGGAAAACATCGACGGAGAGGCCCTGGAATGGGCGCACCGACGCATGGTGGGCCGCCCCGAAGCGCGCAAGATCCTGATGGTGATTTCCGACGGCGCCCCGGTGGATGACAGCACCCTGTCGGTGAACCCGGCCAATTACCTTGAAAAGCACCTGCGCGATGTCATCGCCATGGTCGAACGCAAGCGCGCTGTTGAATTGCTGGCCATCGGGATCGGGCATGACGTGACCCGCTACTATGACCGGGCCGTGACCATCACGGATGTGGAACAGCTGGCGGGTGCGATGACCGAGCAGTTGGCCGCTCTGTTTGACAGCGACCCACGGGCGCGGGCGCGCGTGATGGGCATGAAGCGCGCCAGTTGAACCCGGCCCTCCGGGGGAAGTTTATCTGGCAAGATGAAGGTGGATCATGTTTCAGAGCTTCGAGGTGACAGCCCGCCCGGAACAGGGCCCGCCGCGACTGGCAGCTTTGCGTGCCGAACTGGAAGCCGCTGGACTTGACGGCTTTATTGTGCCCCGCGCGGATGCACATCAGGGCGAATATGTGTCGGCGCGCGATGAACGGCTGGCATGGTTGACGGGGTTCACCGGGTCTGCCGGGTTCTGTGTGGTTCTGGCGGACGTTGCCGGCGTCTTCATCGACGGGCGCTATCGCACACAGGTCAAGGCACAGGTGGCGGACGTCTACACTCCGGTGCCATGGCCGGACACAAGCCTTGCCGCGTGGCTCAAGGAACAGTTGCCCGACGGGGGGCGCGTCGGGTTTGACCCGTGGTTGCACACCCCTGCCCAGATCGAACAGGCGCGCGAGGCCCTGAAAGGCAGCGGCATCGAATTGGTACAATCGGAAAACCTCGTGGATCGGATTTGGCCCGACCAGCCCGCCCCGGCCGCTGAAATGGCCAAGGTGCATCCTCTTGAATTCGCGGGGGAAAGCCACGCGGACAAACGCGCCCGACTGGCGCAGACCCTGACCGAGGCGGGGGCCAACGCGGCTGTGATCACCCTGCCCGACTCCTTGTGCTGGCTGCTCAATATCCGCGGCACAGACATCCCGCGAAACCCGATCGTGCAGGGCTTTGCCGTTTTGCACGCGACCGGCGCGGTGGACCTGTTCATGTCCCCGGTCAAGCTCGACGCCGTGCGCGATCATCTGGGTGACAGCGTCACATGCCATGCGCCCGACGCGTTCCTGCCCGCGCTTGCAGCACTGGCCGGACCGGTGCTCATCGACAAGTCCTCGGTGCCTGTGATCGTGGCAGACACCCTCGGCGACGCGGCCCAGTGGGGTGACGATCCGTGTGCGCTGCCCAAGGCGTGCAAGAACGCCGCCGAAATCGAAGGCAGCGCCGAGGCGCATCTGCGCGATGGGGCGGCGGTTGTGGAATTGCTGGCCTGGCTTGATGCGCAATCCCCCGGCAGCTTGTGCGAAACGCAGGTGGTCACCCGGTTGGAAGAGTGCCGGCGGCGCGACAACGCGCTGCAGGATATCAGCTTTGAGACGATCGCGGGCACCGGAGCAAACGGCGCGATCATGCATTACCGCGTGACCGAAGAGACGGACAGCACCCTGCAAGACGGCCAGTTGATCGTGCTGGACAGCGGCGGGCAATACCTGGACGGAACCACGGACATCACGCGCACCATCGCCATCGGCACCCCACCGCAAGAGGCCCGCACCGCCTTTACCCGCGTGCTGATGGGCATGGTCGCCATGTCGCGCCTGATCTGGCCAAAAGGTCTGGCGGGCCGCGATATCGAAGCGATCGGCCGTGCGCCCCTTTGGTATGCCCATCAGGATTTTGATCACGGGCTTGGCCACGGCGTCGGGGCGTACCTGTCCGTGCACGAAGGTCCACAGCGGCTGGCCCGCACCAGTTCGGTGCCTTTCCAGCCCGGCATGATCCTGTCCAACGAGCCGGGGTACTACCGCGAAGGCGCCTTTGGCATCCGGATCGAGAATTTGCTGGTGGTCGAACAGGCCACGCCGCCCCCGGGCGGTGACGCGCATCGCGAGATGCTGTGTTGGCGCACGCTGACCTACGCTCCGATTGACCGCAGCCTGATTGTACCGGACATGCTGGACGCACCTTCGCGCGCATGGCTTGACGCCTATCACGCCGAAACGCTGGCCAGAATTGGCCCGCGCGTGTCCGACCCGGCGCGCGCGTGGCTGGCCGGGGCATGTCGCCCGCTGTAGGCTCTGGTCGCACGTTCACGCATCTGTTACACGTTGCGTTCATTCACCGCACACAGCCCGGAAAGAGGAGGCGCTCCATGGCCGACCACATCACGATTCATAAAGCAGACGGCACCTGGTCTGTGCGCGCTGGCGGGGCCGTGCTGGGCGAAAGCACAGAGGCGCTCGAGCTCGTCGAGGGCGATTACCCTCCTGTCATCTACTTTCCACGCTCGGATATCGCGATGGCTTTTCTGGACAAAACCGACAAGGTCACGCACTGCCCGCACAAGGGGGATGCCAGCTATTTTTCCGTGGTGACAAAGTCGCAAACCCTTGAAAACACGGTCTGGAGCTACGAGAGCCCAAAAGAGGGTGTGGCGCGGATCAAGGACCATCTGGCGTTTTACACCGGTGACACCATTGCGGTTGAGAAGATTTAGGGTGCGATGACATATGTGATCGCAACCGGTGGCAAGGACTGCTTTTCAAAGAAAAGCTGTCAGCCACACCGTTGATCCATAGGGCGCACCAGTCCTAGTCACACAGGTGCCATCCATCGACCCCCGCCGGGTCGGTGGGCGGGCGCCTTTGCGCAGCAAACAGACCGGCCACCGGCGCTCAGCTGTGCTCTTCCGCCGCCGTCGCCGCCAGCGCCCGGTTGTATGCCTTCAGCGCGTCCACATGAAACAGCGCGCCCTTCAACTCCGGGGCCGCATCCTTGCCCGTCAGCGTCACCACCGGAATGAACGGCACAAGCGTGCGGTCAAAGATGGGCAAAGCGACCTCAAGCGTGGCCGCGGCGTCCACGTAGATGCCCTCGCCGATCAATTCCCAACTGCGCGCCTCATCGGCTGCACGCGGATCATCCGGTTTGCGCATCACGGAACTGACGGTGAACATGGCCAGCAGATAGGCCTGCGGTCCGGCGGCCAGATGCACGCCGCGCCGCTCAAGCTGGGTCAGAAAGAAACTCCGATCCACAAGCCGGGACGCCAAAGCGGTCGACATCGACACCGCCACCATCACGGCAAGCCCCGTCTGCCAGTCCCCCGTCAGTTCAAAGACAATCAAGGTGGTCGAAATCGGTGCACCAAGAACCGCAGCGGCCACAGCCCCCATGCCTGCCAGCGCATAAAGCGACACAGACCCGGACACATCCGGAAACACGCTTGTCGCAATCAAGCCAAAGGCCAAACCCGACAGCGCCCCGATCATGAGCGAGGGCGAAAACACCCCGCCCCCCATGCGGCCCGCCATGGTGATCGCCACGGCGGCCGTTTTCATGACCACAAACACCATGACCTCGTTCAGCGCCATCTGCCCGGTCAGCGCCAGCAAGGTGGTCTCGTAGCCCACGCCAATGATGTGGGGAAAGAAGATCGCCATGGCGCCCAGCAGAGCGCCCGCAATGGGGGGACGCATCCAGCGCGGGATGCCGGTGCGCTTTTGCAAGGTGGTGCCTAAGTCATCGGTCCAGAAAATCGCCCGCATCAGCACCACCGCCACCAGCCCACAGACAAGGCCCAGCAACAGGAAGGCAGGCAGTTCCTGATAAAACACCAGTTCATTTGTCTCGGGCGAGGTAAACTGGGTCACGTCGCCAAACTCGAGGCGGCTGATCACGGTGCCAGCAACCGACGCGATGACGATGGGGGCAAAGGCGTGGACCGCGAAATGGCGCAAAACCACCTCGAGCGCAAAAAGCGCCCCCGCAATCGGCGCGTTGAAACTGGCCGATACGGCGGCAGCCACCGCACAGCCCAGCAAGTCGCGCCCGGTGATCCCATCCGCGCTGATCCAGCGTGACACCTTGGTGGAAATGACAGCGGCAATGTGCACCACCGGCCCTTCCCGCCCGGTCGAACCGCCCGTTGACAAAGTGATAAAGCTGGCAAAGGCCGAGGCCACCCCGGCCCGCGTGCCCACCTGCCCGTTGCGCAGCGCCGCTCCCTCGATCACGTCCGCCACGCTGCGGGCCACGCCGTCGCGGGTAAAGTGATGCAGGATCAGCCCTGTCAAAAGCCCTCCGACAATGGGAATGACCAAAATCCAGTACCATGGCAGGTAGGTCGCGGCACTGTGCAGGTATTGCACGTCATCCGTACCATAAAGCCAGGCTTGCAACGCCTCGATGCCCTTGCGGAAAAACAGTGCTGCAAACCCGGCCGCGATCCCGACGGCCAAGGCGATGAACCAGAACTGCACCTGCGAGGGTCCGCGCTGGCGCAGCACCAGCCACCCGTCCCGGCACGCGTTCACTGCAAGGTCATATTGCTTGGCAACAAAGGGTCTTATGGGCTCTGCCATGGGTCGGGTGCGGGTCACAATGCACGAAAAGAGACCTTCAGGTTAGGCCAAATGCTGCACCTGCGAAACCCCGGAACCCACGCAAAGATGCGTGAGGTCAAGTTTTCAATCATAGCGCGAAACCCGGGCGCGTCAGCCTGCCAGCAGCGCAACCGCTGCGCCGCGCGCCTGCTCGGTGATGGTATCCCCG
The DNA here is from genome assembly GCA_038529225.1 of Pseudomonadota bacterium. Taxonomy (GTDB): domain Bacteria; phylum Pseudomonadota; class Alphaproteobacteria; order Rhodobacterales; family Rhodobacteraceae; genus Tateyamaria. Next base: position 16,779 of record JBCBDZ010000032.1, read on the forward strand.
GCCAGCATGCGCGCGATTTCATCAACACGGGCCTCGTTGGCCAGTGGCACGACGGTCGACGTGGTCATATCGCCCGCCACCCGTTTCTCGACCCGCCAGTGATGCGCGCCCAATGCAGCCACCTGTGGCGAGTGGGTCACGACCAGCACTTGCCCGCCCGTCGCCAGTGTCGCGAGGCGCCGCCCGACGGCGTCTGCGGTTGCGCCACCGACGCCCCGGTCAATCTCGTCAAAAATCATGGTCAGCCCGGTCTGTTCTCTGGTCAGACACACCTTGAGGGCCAGCAAAAAGCGGCTGAGTTCGCCCCCCGAGGCGATCTTGTTCAGCGCGCCCGCAGGCGCACCGGGGTTGGTGGCCACGGAAAACGCAACCGCGTCAAACCCCTCCGGGCCGGGGGCCTCATCGCTCACCTGTGTCACGAAAACCGCCCGCTCCATCTTGAGAGGGGCGAGCTCTTGCATCACGGCGGCATCCAGATCCCTGGCCGCAGCGACCCGCGCGTCGCGCAAGGCCTGCGCCGCTGCCTGATAGGCCGCCTCAGCCTCAGCCACGCCCCCCCGCAAGCGGCCCAAATCCGCATCCCCCGCATCCAGGGCAGCCAGTTTGGCACGCAGATCGTCGGCAAAGCCGGGCAAGGCCTCAACACTGATCCCGTGTTTGCGCGCCAGTGCACGGATCGCAAACAGGCGCTCTTCGGTCTCTTCAAGGTCGGTCGGATTGAACTGCATCGCCTCAAGGGCACGCACGATACCGTCGCTTGCCTCGTCCAGTTCCGACAGCGCGCGGGACAACGCCGCCAGCGGTGCATCAAGGGTGCCTTCGGCCTGTTCTGCCACCCCGTCCAGCCAGCGGATCGCATCGCTGAGCGCGCCCTCGGCCCCGTCATGGCCCAAACCCTGATGCGCACGCTGGACATCCTCGCGGATCCGCTCAGCCCCCTGCATCTGGCGGCGGCGGGTGTCCAATTCGGCCTCTTCCCCGGCCTGGGGATCAAGGGCATCACATTCGGCCACCGCATGGCGCAGAAACTCTTCCTCGGCGCGGATCGCGTCCATCGCGGCTGTCGCATCGGCCAGCGCCTTGCGGGCCTGGCCCATCTCGCGCCAGCGCGCGCGGGTGTCGGCGCGCGCGGCGTCGCAGCCGGCAAAAGCATCCAGAATGGCGCGGTGACCCCGGGAGTTCAAAAGGCCGCGGTCATCATGCTGGCCGTGCAACTCGATCAGCGTCTCGCTCAGCGCGCGCAGCACCTCACCCGAACAGCGGCGATCATTGACCCATGCCGTCTTGCGCCCGTCAGCGGTGTTGACGCGGCGCAGGATCAACTCGTCCTGTGCAGGCAAACCCGCCTCTTCCAGAACCGCCAACGCCGGATGGCCCGGGCCAAGATCGAAGGAGGCAACAACTTCACCCTGCGCCGCGCCCTGCCGGACCAGTTCGGCGCGCCCGCGCCAGCCAAGGACAAAGCCAAGCGCATCCAGCAGGATCGACTTGCCCGCACCGGTCTCTCCGGTCAGCACGTTCAGGCCGGGCTGGAATTCAAGCTCCAACCGGTCAATGATCAGCATGTCCGAGATATCAAGGGTGCGCAGCATCAGGGCCCGTCCGTAAGGCGGCGTTCACTCCGCCATGACCTCAGAGCCACCGGCCCTGGATCATCTGCCGGTACACCTGCGACAACCAGTTGTTGCCACGCACGCGGGGCTCGAGCCCCTGCCCGGTCAACAGCTTGAAACTGTCCTGATACCAGTCCGTCGACTGGTAGTTGTACCCCAGGATCGCGCCCGCCGTCTGCGCCTCGTCCGTCAGACCGAGAGACACATAGGACTCCACCAACCGGTGCAGCGCCTCGGGCGTATGGGTCGTTGTCTGGAAATCCTCAACCACCACACGGAACCGGTTGATCGCGGCGGCAAAGTTGTCGCGGCGCAGATAATAGCGACCGATCTCCATCTCCTTGGCGGCCAGATGATCAAAGGCCAGATCGAATTTCAGGATCGAGGCCTTGGCATATTCGCTGTCCGGATAGCGTTCGATCACCTCGCGCAGCGACTGCAAAGCCTGAAACGTCAGGCCCTGATCCCGCCCCACTTCGTCGATCTGGTCATAATAACTGAGGGCCAGCAGGTACTGGGCATAGGCCGCATCATCATCGTCGGGATAAAAGTCGATAAAGCGCTGCGCAGAGGAGCGGGAATTGGGATAGTCGCGATCACGGTGATGGGCAAAGGCCTGCATGATCAGCGCGCGCCGCGCCCAGTCGGAATACGGATAGAGCCGCTCGATCTCGGAAAAGTAAAACGCCGCCTCGGTCAGATCGTCCTGTTCCAGCTCAAATTCGCCACGCTCAAAGATCTGCTGGGGGGTAAAGCTTTCAAGCGGAATTTCCTGCTGGTTCAGGAAACTGCCTGTTGTCGGTCGGTCCGACCCGCATGCCGCCAGAAGCCCGGTCAGCGCCAATACGCCCGCCAGTCGCAATATGGATTTCCCGCAGTTCATGCTTTTCCCCAACGACGCTCACCACCGCCCTGTTTCGGGCTGTTTGGGGTTCCTTAGCACAAAGTGCACACAGGATAAAACGTCGATTTGCGGTGTGGCACGGGGTTTTGAGAAAACCGAATGCACATCAATGCGGCGTGTTCGGGACGGGTCGGCAGGCCTCGGGCACATGACAGTGCACGCGCGGCGCATCACCTGTCAGGCCACTTGCGGGATTTCATCCCAGACAAGGCCGGCACCGGGCAAAAGCGCTGCCATGTCTGCATCACATGTCACCATGCGCAGCGCACCGGGGGTTGCAAACAGCTGACGCAACAACTGGTTGGTCAGCGTGTGCCCCGCACGCACGCCTGTGTAATGCCCGATCAGCGGCGCGCCCGCCAAGGCGATGTCCCCCAGCGCATCCAGCATCTTGTGACGCACAGGTTCATCGCGATGACGCAACCCGCCCGGGCTGGCCACGTGATCGCCGTCAAAGACAACGGCGTTCACACCCGGCGTTCCACCAAGGGCAAGGCCGCTGGCCTGCATCTTTTCCACGTCGCCCTTGCGGCAGAATGTGCGGCTGTCGCTCAACTCGCGGGCAAAGCTGCCGTTGGACATGTTCAGTATCTTGGATTGGCGACCGATGGCGGCATCCGCAAAATCGATGTGGAACTCGATCTTGAGCACATCCGACGGCGCGATGGTCGCGCTTGCGTCGCCTTGGGTGACCGTGACGGATTTCAACACTTCAAAGGCGCGCACACGGGCCGGAAGACGGCGCAGGCCCCGGTGCATGATGCCCCGCACGAACGGCACAGCCGACCCATCCAGAATGGGCACTTCGGGACCGTCGATCTCGACCAGCGCATTGTGCACGCCGCACCCCGACAGGGCCGCCATCACATGTTCCACGGTGCCAACACTGACACCGGCCTCGTTCACAAGCGTGGTGCACAGCGGAGACTGGTGCACGACGTCATAGCGCGCCGGGATCATCGTGTCGCCGTTTTCGATGTCTGTGCGGCAGAACCAGATGCCATGCTCGGCCATGGCGGGACGAATCGTCAGGCGCGCAGGCTTGCCGGAATGCAGCCCACGTCCTGTGAATGTGATTGGTCCTTTGACTGTCGCCTGCACTGGGCCCACCCCGTTACATCTTTGTTACGATCCAGAATTATGGACTTGGCGCGTCACACACAACTCAAACTTTGCAACGGTCTGAAACATCGTGACACAAAGGCCGGGCTGGCAAGAATCGAACCACTCAACACACTGTATTCAAAAGAAAAAAGGGCCGCCTAAAGGCGACCCTGTGAATGTTGGGTTTGCGAAATTCAGTTCGCCTGACGGCGCAGGAAGGCCGGGATTTCAATCCGTTCCTGATCCGGATCCACCGCTTCGGCAGGCTTGGGCGCAGGGGCCGGCGCGGCGGCCGCTCCCGTCTGAACCGGAGGCTGCTGACGCGCCGGGCGTGGATCAACGGGGGCAGCTTCGTTGCTGCCGGTCATGCGGTTGATCAGGGAATTGATACCAAAACGTGGCTTTTCACCCGCCGCTGCGGGCGGTGTGGTGGGCGCTGCCTCGGCGGCTGCGGGCGCGCGATGCGGTGCGGCCTTCTGCGTTGCGGCGCGCAGGCGCGCCAGCGCCTCGGGAGATGGTGTTCCGGGGGCCGGCGCGCGGGGTGCGACAAAGGTTTCAGGCTCCGGCGTCGGTTCAAACGCCGCCACTTCGGGCTGGTAGGCCGGGGGTGGCAGATCGTCATCCGCAACCGCAGGCGCATCCTCGGCAAAGATGTCCTCGGCCATATCGGCGGCGGCGACCTGTGTGGCATCCAGCTCTTCAAACAGCGAAGGTTCTTCGGCCGCTGCGGCCACAGGGGCCGGCGCGGGTTCGGGCATCGGGGTCGGCGCAGGCGTGTCTTCGGCCTCACCGGTAGAGAAGGACGCAGGCAGCGGGGCCGCCATGGACCGGCGCGGCACCGGGATTTCAGACTGCACATCAGTGGCGTCAATGCCCGTGGCCACGACGCTGACGCGCATCATGCCTTCCATGGCCGTATCCAGAGTCGAGCCAACGATGATGTTGGCGTCCGGGTCGACTTCCTCACGGATGCGATTGGCGGCCTCGTCCAGTTCGAACAGGGTCAAGTCATGCGCGCCGGTGATGTTGATCAGCACACCCTTGGCACCGCGCAACGAAATCTCGTCCAGCAGCGGGTTGGCAATGGCTTTTTCGGCAGCCTGAATGGCGCGGTCTTCGCCCTCGGCCTCGCCCGTGCCCATCATCGCCTTGCCCATCTCGTCCATCACGGCGCGGACATCGGCAAAGTCGAGGTTGATCAGACCGGGACGGACCATCAGGTCGGTCACACCCTTGACGCCCTGGTACAGCACGTCGTCCGCCATGCTGAAGGCTTCGGTAAAGGTCGTCTTTTCATTGGCCAGACGGAACAGGTTCTGGTTGGGAATGATGATCAGCGTGTCGACCATCTTTTGCAGGGCCTCGACACCGTCTTCGGCCTGCTTCATCCGCTTGGCGCCTTCGAACTGGAAGGGTTTGGTCACAACGCCGACGGTCAGAACACCCAGTTCACGGGCGGCTTGGGCGATGATGGGTGCCGCACCTGTCCCGGTGCCCCCGCCCATGCCTGCGGTGATAAAGCACATGTGCGCACCGGCCAGGTGATCCACGATCTGCTCGATGCTCTCTTCGGCGGCGGCGGCCCCGACGGCGGCACGTGCCCCGGCACCCAGACCTTCGGTGACCTTGATGCCCAGTTGGACGCGGTTGGCGGCAGAGGATTGCTGCAACGCCTGCGCATCCGTGTTGGCCACGACAAACTCGACCCCGTCCAGCGCCTTTTCGATCATGTTGTTGACCGCGTTCCCGCCTGCACCCCCAACGCCGAAAACTGTGATCCGCGGTTTCAGCTCATCCGTGCCGGGCATCGAAAGGTTCAGAGTCATGGGTCAATTCCACCTGTGTGTTGGCCGCGTTCGCGGGTGTTTTTGTGCCTAAATTTCCGCAATCCTATCGCTCCGGGCCGCGAAGGTCACTCAAAAAACGCAAATTCTCCACAAAATATAGGCAATGCTTTGCCAGTGAACACGTGATTTGGCAAAAATGGCCAGATGTGGGGGGCTTACAAGACAAAGCTACAACGGGCACGGACGGATTGCCCAAGCCGGACCCATCGCGCGATTCTCGCAATGGTAGTTGATCAATGCGGGGCGACTGCTCGATTTTGCCGCCGGGTCTCTGATGGACCTTGTGGATAAGTGTATCGCGGCAAAGGAAAAAACCCAAGCGATTCGAGGCACGAAATGAACGATGGGATGATCTGGCCGGGGGCACCGAACGCTCGGGTCACATTTTGGCAGGACATGCCGCGATATACCCCTCGGCGAAAGCTTTCCGGGCGACGCGGACACTGCGCGTTTTCCCGATCGATCTGCGACATCGCGCTTCGTAAAGAAGGGGCGCATCCGACGTTGGATCCCTGTAGACGCAGATTGCCCCGTAGCGGGCCCGCTGCACATCAGACCGGACGAAAAAGAGGGCGCAACTGCGTCTGCCTGCCCCGGCCCGCCCTCCGCGGATGCCGGCCCAAAGGCGTTACCAGTTCTCGCGGAACCATTTGACGGCGCGCCGCAGGCTGCGCGCGGAATGGCGATCGTGCGGGATATCAAAATCCCACCATTCGTCCTGCGGATGGGCCGCGAACAGCGCCAGACCAACGGCAGAGGCAAAGGACGGCCCCGTCGCAGCCTGCGGCAAACCGTGGACACGCAAGGGGCGGCCCAGCCGCACTTGCTGGCCAAGGATCTTGGACGCCAGACCATCGAGGCCCGGAATCTGGCTGCCGCCCCCGGTCAGCACGATCTGCTGGCTGGGAAGGTGATCAAAGCCGGCAGCATCCAGACGGGCGCGTACTTCCTCAAGGATTTCTTCGACACGGGGACGCATGATGCCGATCAGTTCGGCCCGGCTGGCCGTGCGCCGGTCGTGTTCGTAATCCCCGGAATCGCCACCGATTTCGATCATCTCGCGGTCGTCCATTCCGGTTGCGTGCACGCCGCCGTAAAAGGTCTTGATCCGCTCGGCATTGGCGGTCGGCACCTGCAAACCCATTGAAATG